>JAQUMP010000047.1 GCA_028718065.1 Chitinivibrionales bacterium
CAGCCCCAGGCAGCCGTCGGCGCATAATTTATCGCCGTTGCCCGCGATCATGACGGCATGATAATCGGCGATGCCGTCGTAGCGGTAGCGGTCCAGGGTCTCGCGTTTGCCGCCTTTACAATGGACAACCGCGACCATTTGATCGGGCATGGTCACGGGGACCTCAAGGATGTCGCCGATGGCATGCGCGGTTTTAGGGCCCCCGGCGGCGCAGCCGTACACGGAGGTCCGGCTTCCGGCGATTGCCGCGGCATAGGCCTTGCAAGTTTTAAAACCGCAGGCCTGGCAGTCGCAGCCCGGCAGCGCCGCATTTATTTTTTCCAGGTTTTGGTTGACGTGAACGTGCGTCTTTTGCGCCGTAAACGTCAGCAATAGCGCCCAGAGCGCGCCCATGCCGCCCACAACGAGCAGGGCGGTAATAAGACTCATGGTATGTTCCTTAAACCGGCAAAGCCGCAAAAAGCGAGGGCCACCAAAGCCACCGATAAAAGCGCCGCGGGCAGGCCCTGCAAGGTTCGGGCGACCGGGGCGCCCTGCAAGCGCAGATTGATTCCTGCCATAAGTAAAGAAACCAGAGAAAACCCGGCGCCCGTAAAAAAACTATAGACCAGCGTTTCCACCAGTGAAAAAGAATTGCCGCTCAGGGGATTAAGATACAGCGCGGTAATTAAAATAACGCCCAGCACCGCGCAATTGCTCGCTAAAAGGGGCAAATATATTCCCAGCTCATCGCTGAGCCGGGCGCTCCATTTATGCAGGCAGAGTTCCACAATCTGCACGAGACAGGCGATCGTTATCATAAAAACGAGCAGGCGCAGTACCGTGAGTCCATTGGGAAGAAGTACCAGACGGTCGATAAGCCAACACAAGCTTGCGCCGCAGGTCATGACAACGGTAACGGCAATGCCCATTCCGAACGCGGCGGCAATACGCTTGGTTGCGCCGATGACCGGGCATAAGCCTAAAAACCGGCTTACAACAATGTTGTTGACCAACATTGCCCCTGCCGCGCACTCTATAAGAAGACGAAGGGTCATCTATTTTCCCCCATGAGCGGGGTTAAGTCTACGCATGAGTCCCAGAATTATTGCCAAAGCCATAAGGCCGCCGAAGGGCAGCGCCGCCGCAGGAACTAAAGAGGCCCCCGGATAAACGCGCAATCCCCAAAGCGTATGACTTCCCAGAATTTCGCGCGCGCCGCTCAAAACCATGAGCGCGCCAAGATACCCCAACCCGCACACGATACCATCCAATAAAGCCTTTCTGACCGGTTGGGCAAATGCAACGGATTCGCACCGGGCGAGCACGATGCAGTTTACCGCGATAAGCGGGACGTAAATTCCCAGGCTGTCGCTCAGGCTCGGCATAAAGCTTTTTATAAGCATATCAACTACGGTTACCGTGGCGGCAATGACCATGACCGCCACCGGGATCCGGATCTGCGGAGAAATCGTTTTTTTTAAAACGGCCAAAACGCCATTGCACACCACCAGCACGAGCATGGTGGCGCAGCCGAGCCCTACTCCTTTTTGCAAAGATGTGCTTACGGCCAGCGCCGGGCAGAGCCCCAGGCCCAGGGCCAAAAGGGGATTTTCGCGCACGACGCCGCGTTTAATTTCCGGTATTATCATGGTAAAACCGATCCGTAATTCCGGCTTGCAAAGGCCTGGGCCGCGGGCTGCAGCGCTTCCCAGAGGTCGCGGTACAAAGGCGCCTCATAGGCGTCCGCGTAAATTTTATTTTCCTGCAAGGCCTGGGCCGCGGCAGGCGCGCCGGCCACGATTTCCAGCCGATTTACAAGAGAGACACCGACCAGGAGCGCGCCGGGAGCACGCGTTCTGTTTGTATTCTGCGTGCCTTGAGGTAGTATTGGGCGCGGTGGTCCCGCGACAAAATCGTGCAGTTCCGGAGTGAGCGCCAGAGTTTCGTCGAGCGTGTTTTCCAGGTGTACCCCGACGATCGTTCCCGCGGTATTCACGGCCACGATTCCGCCGGGCCGGCCGAGGGCCGGCAGGGCTTCGAGGGCGAAAGCGTACCCGATAACGGCCTTGTTTGCCGCGAAAATTTTCCAGGACGCACCCGGATAATTCAGCGAATCGTTTTGTTCGCTTATGCGCGCGCCTGCAAACATACGGGAGAGCGTTTGCCGTTGCGCAAGACGCGCGTTCGCGGCGTTTGCCTTTTCGCAGAGACCATAAACGCCGAAAATAATAAGCGCTGAAAGTGCGCCGGTCCCGGCGAGCGCAACGATTTTTTTTAAAAGATCAATCACGTTTTCTTACCTCGCCGAAATAGCGGGGACGCAAAATCTGGTCCATGAGCGGGGTGGTGCAATTCATGAAAATAATTGCAAACCATACGCTCGCTTCGGCATTACCCCAGCGCCGAAAGGCGAACGTCAGGGCGGCGCAGCCGATGCCGAACGCCACTTTTCCCAGGGGTGTAATCGGCGAAGTCACCGGATCGCACGCGCAAAAGAGCGCTCCTATCAGTAAACCTCCCGAAAGAACCTGGTAACAGGGAACGACCAAAGCGTCGGCCGAAAAATAGTCGCCCGTGCCGGATGTCGCCCAGAAAAGCACAAAGACCGTGACAATAAAAGAAAAGGGAATTTTAAACCCTATAATACGTTTATACCATAAAACAACCGCGCCCGCAACCACGGCCAGGGCCGAAACGCTACCCAGGGCGCCCTGCGTGTTGCCCCAGAGCAGCCCTCCGAGCATGTCCTGCATTTGCGCAAGAGGCGGCGCCTGGTCCGCAAATCCGGCCCCGTTTCCCGCAAAAATCCCCGGATAGGAAACCTGCAAAAAAATTCGTGCGGCAAGGGCGGGATTTATAAAGTTATGGCCGAGTCCCCCGAAGGCCTCTTTGGCAATAATAATCGCAAAAACGGACCCGGTCAGGACCACCCACCACGGCGTCGATAGGGGGAGTGTAAGGACCAGTAAAATACCGGTTATAAAGGCGCTTAATTCCCGGAAAACGGGTTTTTTACGGCGCACCAGGGCCAGACCCCACTGCGCGGCCGTGGCGCCGCCGATCCCCGCCAGCAGCAAAACGAGCGCTCTTATTCCGTATATCCAAAGATCGGCGATCGTTACCGGCAGGAGCGCTCCGAGCGTCCAGACCATAATCATCGGCACGTTGTTTTTAAACCGCAGATGCGGCGCGATGGAAATATGGAGGAGCGCCTCGGCCGGGCTCGGCACAAGGTTTTCGTCGCCGGAAGTCATTGTCGGCCCGCCTGCTTTACTGATTGTAAATGATAGTTACCCAGGGCAATATAGTGCGCCAGATTGATTTTTGAGGGACATACATAGGTGCAGCAGCCGCAGGCGCAGCACCGCGCGATGCCCCATTCTGCCGCTTTGTCAATATCATTGTTTTTAACGCAGTGCGCGAGCACGGTCGGCGCCAGCCGGCGCGGACAAACCTGAAAACAGGCGCTGCAACGGATGCAGTCGAATTCCAGCAGCGGCGGGGTAGTGTAATCGAGCGCGATGACGGCCGTGGTCGTTTTAATAACGGGGGTGTCGCGTTCCGCAATCGCCAGGCCGGTCATGGGGCCTCCCATGATGATTTTTTTTACGGTGCCGTTATTTACGGCGGCAATCTCCAGGAGCTCAGCCACCGGCGTGCCGATGCGCACCCGCAGATTTGCAGGCCGGCCGATGGCCGGTCCGGCGACCGTTACGACCCGATCGTATAGCGGTTGGCCTTTAACCACGGCGTTAAAGATCGCCAAGAGTGTGCTCGTGCTGAACACCACGCAACCCAGGTCTTGCGGCGTCTGGCCGGTTAAAACGGCCCGTCCGGTCATGGCATAAATGAGCGTAATTTCCTCGCCGAGCGGATAGGCGGCGGAAACCGGCCGCACCTCGATTTCGGCAAAACGCTTGTCTTTGCGGAGCGCTTCGATTGTTTTTAAAATTTCCGTCCGCGTTTTATCGATTGCCACGATAATACGTTTGGCGGCGACCGTTTTTTTAACGATCAAGGCGCCTTCGAGGGTGTTTTCGGTCTCCAGCTTTTGGAGCGCCGCCGCGCTTTGCACCGGGGGCTGGCCGTCGAGGCCATTTACAAGCAGGATATCGATCGGTTTATCGGCGGGCGGCGCCAGCTTGATATGGGCCGGAACGCCGCTGCCGCTCATGCCCGCGATGCCGCATTGCAGCACCTTCTGGACGATCTCACCCTGGGCGGCCTCGCGCCAGGGCTTGGCAAGCGGCAGAAAATCGGCCTGCATATCCCGGCCATCGCTTTCGATATGTATGGCCGTTATTTTTTTACCGGAGGGATGGCGCCAGGGCGCCACCGCGCTCACCGTGCCGCTTACGGGGGCATGCATGGTAATGCTCTGCGGCAGCGGCGCTTCGGCGATAAGCTGGCCGCGCAGCACAACGTCGCCGTACTTGACAATAGGAATCGCCGGCAGCCCCCGGTGCTGGAGCAGGGGAATAAAAACACGCGCGGGCAGGGGCGCGTCGGTAATGGCGCTCGGCGCGCCCCGCGGCTCGTAGTGCGACAGAATTACACCCCGCCGAAACTTTCGCCAGCCGAACATGGTTCCCCTTTACGTGCAGATTAAATCAGGTCAAAGATAAAGTATACAATCGGAACCGACACGTTTTCAAAAGAGTTACTGCTTAAAGAGTGGGTGATTTTGCAGGAGGTCCGGCTCCGATGCGTATAAGGGTATTATCTTATAACAACCGGTTATATATAATACGTCGGCAATGTTATCGGACGGCCGGATGCAGGCCAGTATTCCTGATTTTGCGGTAACCTCCTGGTTTATCTGCAAAAGCGTGGAGAGCCCCAGGCTTGATATCAGACGGACTTCGGTCAGGTCGAGCGCTATGGACGTTTCCTTGGTCTTGAGGAGGTCGTTAATAACGTTTTTAAGAACCGTGATGGTATCAAAGGCCAACTCTCCCCTGAGGGCAATTATTACCCATTTATCTTTGCGTACTATCGTACAGGTTAGTTCCACGTATTATAATATAATTTCGTGGTATTTTATACGGTCTCAAATAATAAAATATTTGAACAATTTTTTTATTATATTGTTCGTAATAAAATCGAACCATCGCAGGTTGATTTGATTCGAAAGGAGCAAGAAAACAAGCGATGGTTACTATATTTATGGGGTAATGGTGCTGAAGTGTTATCAAACATGGATGTGACCTTTGTCGGCGCCAGCCGGCAATGTCATTAACCTCCGTATGCGGCATGACAGCCTGCCGTATTAGTTGCATTCATTGGTTTGGCGCTTCAGCGCCATTTTTTTTTGCAATTTTTTGATGATTAACGCGATTAACTGCGTTTTTATGAGAGCAGTTGCTTTATATGCTGGGGAAGGCAAAATGCCGCTTCGTGAATTTCGGGGTTGTAGTATTGGCAGTTTTTGGCAATTTCCGCAGAGATGGTTTGGTCGAATTTGTGAAGGGCGCCGGACGACTTGCCGCAAACGATAAATCCGCAGATTCCCTCGGGAAAAGAGGGGATCGCGCAATAGTAATATCGATGTTCGGCAAACAGCGCGGAAATCTGACCCACGATACGTTTGAGCAGTCCGCTTTTTAAAATCGGCGAATCGGTCTGGATGACGGCGATGCCGGAATCGGAGAGACGCCGGAAAACAACTTTAAAAAAATCCTCGGTTTCCAAGGACTGCACCGGGCCGCCCGGATCGTAGGAATCTACGATTATAAGATCGAATTGTTCCCGCGTTTTATTTAAGTAGTGATGGCCGTCGTCGTTGATAATGGTTACGCGGCTATCCGACAAAGCTTCGGCCAGGTCCGGAAAATAGGTGCGCACGGCGGCTGTTACCTGGGCGTCGATTTCGACCACAGTGATTTTTTTTACGCCCGCGTGCTTGCGCACTTGCCGCACGCAGCCGCCGTCGCCCCCGCCGATCACGCACACCGATGCCGCGAGCGGCGCCACGCACAGCGCCGGATGCGAGATCATTTCGTGGTAAATGAACTCGTCGCGTTCCGTAAACATTATGGTCCCGGCCAAAGCAAGCATGCGTCCGTATCCGTAGGTATCGAAAACCTCGATCTTTTGCAGCGGGCTCGACCCGGCGTAAAGCGCCTGCTTTACTTTTATGGTCATGCCGGCGACGCCGTTGACAAGGTTCGTGATCCACAGGGCCGAATCGCTCTGCGACTCCACCGGAAAGCGTTTATTCATGATAAACCCAAAATATATCTGATAAGGTAAACATGCAACGCGTTTTTGGCGATCGGGTTTAAACTCTTGCGCAATCCGCGCTTCTCAGGTCGATATCTTGTTAGTCAAGGGCGTTAATCGTCACTTCTTCTTTCCACTGTATTTTGAGCGAATCCGCGGCAGACTTAGGCACGCCAAAAAACACATGCGCGCCGGACAATTTGTTCCTGCTCACGTCTATGACGGCATTGCCGGTTCCTTTGCCTTGCAGGGGCATCTTGGTGAGGAGGGCGCCGGAATCGCGACCCATTATTTCGATGCGATACGAAAATTGCCAATGGAGGCAGGCGTCAAGACTGTTGGGACGTTGCACGAGACTATCAAAAGTAAAGGACTGAAACAAAAGCCCCACGGCCTCGCCCGCGTTCGTTTGAATCGGGAAGTGGCGCTCGCGGTCCCAGGAATTGCCGACCAGCGCCGGCCCACCCGGCAGCGCCGGCAGGGCCGTGGCGAACGTGCGAAACAGATTCCAGGCGCCGATTTCTATAATGGGCGTGGATTCGGTCGGTTTCTCCAGCAGTTGCCCTTCCTGCAGCGCAAAGGGCAGCTCCGTCTGCTGGCACTGGTTCACCATGTTCCGGATTTCCTGGGGGCTTAAAATGGTTGACGCAATGCGCAGGCCGCGGGCCGAAACCAGGACAAGCTGCGAATCCATGGCGGAGGCCCGGCAGGTTATGCTGCACGCCGCGGAAGTGGAAAACGATTTATAGGCCGTGTCCGAAAAGAAAATCGTTCCGGTCACGGCGGTCGCGAGCGTAAAATGCAGCGGCGCGCCCGGCTTGCATTCCAGGGCCAGCCGCACGGCCCCTTTTTTCTGGCAGGAAAATCCCAATAATAAAAAGCAGAGCAATACAAGAGCTGCCGGCAATTTAGGGTTTCTTTGGTTCATGGTTTTTCCTTCTTGACGTTTAGGATTAATGAGCAATAATACTCACTCATTGAATGTTTTATTACTCTCCGAAAATGTCCTTGATGGTCACGCTGTGATCGAAAAACCGGCTCTGTGCAAGAGGTTTATCGGGGCCATAGAGGCTGATAAGCGCCTTTTGGACCGTAAATCCGCGGGGGATTTTTAAGAGTGCGCACTTTCGTTCCACTTCGGGAATGACCGTGGTGGAGATTTCGTTGACGCTGTGCTTGATTTCGCAAACCACGACGATTTTGTCGGCGCGTTTGTAAATAAGATCGATCTGGAAATGTTCATTGTTTTTGTCAAACAAAGGGCCGGTCTGGAGTACTTCGTCCGCAAAGCCCATTATTTGCGCCAAAAGTCCCGCGTGTTTATGGCAGAACCGCTCGAAAGCGAAGCCAAGCCAGGCTTCAAATCCGGTCCTGCTCGCCGTTTCGAATATTTTCGATGATCGGGAGTTCTCGATCAGCCGCAGATTGGGTTTAATATATTTAAGGTAAAAGTGCAGGAATTCGTCGCACAATGCGAATTTTACCGATTTGGCGCTTTGCGCCTTGTTAAACGGTATATAGGGAATCACCAGATCGGCGTTTATTAAATTTTCGATGTAGCTGGTGAGTCCTCCGCCCGATTCGATTTCGGTTATTTTGCTTATTTCTTTGTTTGAAGAAAGATTGTCGGCGAGAAGTTTTATGATTCTGAAATAGGTGTCGGGTTTACGGAATTGACTGTGAAAGATTTTGTCCGCTTCGCCCAGCATGATACCGTTTTTTGAGAAGCACAGAGCGTTCATGTTCTCATTAAAACCCCGATGGACGTCGATTTGTTCAAGGTATTTGGGAACGGTCCCGAAAACGAGAAGGTATTTAAGGGTTTCTTCGGCGGAGCGTTTTTTCCCCAATAAAGCGAATGCTTCGGCGGGCAGCAGTCCTTTAAGATTGATTTCCAGCGTCGTTCTTCCGTAAAGCGCTTTTGAGCGCACCACGTTGCGGATCATGAAAGACGATACCGATCCGCAGAGGATGAGCATGACGCAGCGAGGTTTCCAGTGGTTGTCCCAGTAGTATTTAAGCAGGCCGACCAGGGCGTTTTTCCCGACGGCCATCCACTGCAGTTCGTCAAGAAAAATGACGCATTTTGCGCCGTTTTTCCCGGAGGCTACAACATTCCTGGTAAAGTAATCAAAAGCCCGGTCCCAGTCTTTGAATGCGGTTTCTTCGAGCAAGGGCTCGTTCAGATGCTTGCCTAACCGGCGGGAAAAATGACCTAATTGCGCCGCGGTGTTTCCTTCTTCCAGCGCCTCAAACGAAAAAACATGCGGTTTACCCCGGAGAAATTGCGCAATCAATGCGCTCTTGCCGATGCGTCGCCTGCCGTAGATAACGGCCAGCTCGCCTTTACCCGATGCATAGGCCTTTTCTAAAAGTCGCAGTTCGGCGGTTCGTCCGATAAACATGATCGCTCCTATTTGCGTATACTGATATTTGAAATATACAATGCGCAAACAGAACATGCAACATTCTATTTGCGCATTCGTGATATTTAAAGTGCTTTTGCGCAAACGGAAAGAAGGTAATCCTATTTGCGCATAACGCATTTTGAAATCGCTTTTTGCGCAAAGAGCATGGTTTTTTCAATAAGCTCCTCGGCAAGACATCTCTGTAAGAAAAAAGCAGGCTTCGCATAAGCACGGGCGTATAATATTATGCCTGCCTGGCATGACACCTGACAAAAGACATACGGGCATATTTCCAGCCATAGCCGAACATTCTGCAAAAGGTACTTTCGGGTTTGCGCATATCCGTTTTCGATTTTAGAAATGCCTGATGCGCAAACTTGATTGGTGAAAAGCTGAGGTTTTGTATTGACAAATTATATAATATTGATGTAATATATAGTGCTGGCAGACGCGGTGTTTTGAGAACAGAAAAAGATTCTTATTCACCATTTCTATAATCATTTAAAAAACCTGTGAAAAACATCTTTATTAACGTTATTGCTGGCATAAATTTATTAATTATTGCGGCAGGGTTGTTGTCATTCGTCAACGCCCAGTCGGTCTACCCGCCAGATGTCACGGATTTTGTACTTGTGGCTTATAAGCTCTCCGCTGCCGAGGAGGCCCAGTTCAGCACCACCGATGGAATTGCATCACCTTTCTGGGCCGCCTGGGATTCATGTCCCAGTAATTTAGACTATCAATATTGCGATCCGTCCTGTTGCGCGGGCGGTACGGTTCCTATGGTTGGTCCGCTGGACGCGCAATTAACAGTATACGCCGCTTATGGCCAAACGGGATTATATCTTTATTTAAAAGTCGAAGATGATTCCTGGATCGATTATCATGTTGTAGCCAATAACCAATATGGAGATTATTCTGAATGGGCAAATGATGCCGTTAATATTTACCTTGACAACCAGCCCTCGAGCGCAATCTATGCAGCCTATGATGCGGGCACGGCATTGGGCGTGGGCACAAAAACCCCTTCGACACGGCAATATCTTCTGCGCTTCGGCGGCTCAACGCTTCCTACGGCCATGTATATCAACGAGTTTAATCCCGCCTATCTTACCGATAATACGTTAGCGGCCTTTACTTTAACGCCGCATACCTTTGCCAATGCGGCGGCAACTCTTGGCATTAAAAATGATATTATCGGGCAGATCTCCGGCAATACCCGTGTTCAGGAATGGATTTTTCCCTGGAGCCAGATTGGTAATCCGGGTTTGACAGCGGTACCGACTATGGGTACAATGACGGCGTGCAATATCGGGTATAACGATGTGGACGTGGGCATGACCTCCGGCGTAAAAGCTTTACGCGTGGGGAAAAATGGCGATCCGGGTGGTCCCTGCATCGCAACATGCGATCCGGTCAACCATCCCAACTGGCAGAATATTCAATATGGACCCATGCTTGACGATGCGGTTATCGGTTGCACCTGGCAACCTGCCGCAACCAAACCTTCGGCGCCTGTTTTATCATCGCCTACCAATGCTGCCACAGGTGTTGCTGTAAATCCGACGCTCAGTTGGAATCCCTCGACCGGAGCAACTTCCTATGCTCTCGAAGTATCCACAAACAGCAATTTTACTCGTCCTTGCTATGTGGATAGTGTAAATGAGGGCAATGTTACCGCAAAACAAATAATAGGCCTATCAAACAATGTCCAGTATTACTGGCGTGTCAATGCCACCAACGCCGCCGGCACAAGCGCCTGGTCTTTGGTCCGGAGTTTCACTACGATTGGTATGCCACCCGGCGTTCCGACCACACCAATATCGCCAGTCAACGCCGCCACGGGTATTACGCTGCCTCCTACAATCAGTTGGACCGCGGGTAGCGGTGCCGCCGCAGATTCTTTTCATTTACAGGTATCTACGGACGGCACAAATTTTACTTCGCCGATATTTGATAATAAAGTAACCACTACGTCGCAGTCGGTAACAGGGTTATCAAATATCACACAATATTACTGGCGTGTTAAAGCAATCAATGCCGCCGGTACAAGCGCATGGTCTTCGGCCTGGGGCTTTACAACAATCGTTGTGACTTCTTCAGCGCCCTCTGTGCCTACTTTATCATCGCCTGCCAATGCCATTACAAGTCTTGCTTTGAATCCGACGCTTACTTGGAATGCCTCAACTGGTGCGACTTCTTATTCCATACAAGTATCAACGGATTCCTCCGGTTTTTCTTCACCTGTTGTAAACCAGAGTGGGCTTGCGATGCTCACATACAACGTAACCGGTCTGGTCAATAACACTAAGTACTTCTGGCGTGTCAATGCGACCAACGCAAGTGGCACAAGCGCCTGGTGTGCTATTTGGAGTTTCACGACCATTGTTGCTGCACCCGCAGCTCCAGCTTTAATATCGCCTGCCAATGCCGCTACTGGCGTTGCCGTAAATCCGACACTCGGCTGGAACGCTTCGGCCGGGGCGTCCTCATATTCTTTACAGGTAGCCACGGATGCCGGTTTTAGTTCTAAAATCGTAGACCAGAATGGTCTCGTTGGAGTTTCTTATAATGCTACAGGATTGACAAATAATACATCGTATTACTGGCGTGTAAACGCCACCAATGCCGGCGGCACAAGCGCCTGGTCTTCGGCCTGGAGCTTTACGACCGCCAATGGGATAACCCAGGTTCCTTCCGCGCCGTTTTTGTCTTCACCGGCAACCGGATCCGCCGGCCTTGCGCTCACTCCAACGTTTACCTGGAACGCGACCGCCGGCGCGACTTCTTATTCGTTGCAGGTATCAACGGATTCTATCGGTTTTCCCACGACGGTGGTTAACCTTACCGGACTTTCGTCGCTTTCTTATGCCGTAACGTCGGGACTCTCCAACAATACAAAGTATTACTGGCGTGTCAACGCCGCCAATGCCGGCGGCTCAAGCGCCTGGTCTTCGGTCTGGAGTTTTACGACCATCGCCGTCGTCGCCGCCGCACCCGCCGCGCCGACATTATCATGGCCGACCGATTTTGCAACGGATGTAGATACAATGTTTCCGTCTTTACAATGGAACGCCTCCATCGGCGCAACCTCGTACGAATTTCAGTTGAGCGCAGACGCCGGATTTTCCTATACGCTTGTCGATCAGAGCGGGCTTACGACGCTTTCCTATGCCGGGATCGAATTGACAAATAGCATGACCTATTACTGGCGCGTAAACGCGACCAATGCCGGCGGCATCAGCGCCTGGTCTACGGTCTGGAGCTTTACGACCGTAACCACCGCTCCGGCGGCCGCGCATAAAAATGCCTGCGGCCAGTGCGGCACGGGCATGGAACTCGCATTTATTCCGGCAATCGGTACCGGGTTTTTATCGTTTCTGCGGAAAAGAAAATCCAAGAAGAAATCGGCGCGAGGGCAAACAAAATGAAAAGATTCGCTTTTCTTTTGTTTTGTATTCCCCTTGTTCTTTATGCGCAGAATGTGACCAGTATCGCGGTGCTCGATCTGGAAGGCC
>JAQUMP010000048.1 GCA_028718065.1 Chitinivibrionales bacterium
AACGGCGGCACCGAAGTTTTCTGCATAAAAATAGACGCCGAGGGCAAACCCTTGGAAAACATGACCGGCATGAGCATCCCCGAGGAAGTCCGTTTTATGGATCTGCCGGGCCGGCGCTCGCATGAATATTTCCCCAAAATTGACAATACGGGAACGGTGATGGTCTGGTGCGCGACCCAGTTCGGTCACGAGCACGACATCGCCGATTACGAGGTTTACGAATGGCGCATCGGCACGGAAGCCAAAAGCGCGGTGCGCCTTACTTTCCATAGCGGCAACGACCGCTGGCCCGATATTTATCTCACTAAATAGGCGCGCGTCAACGTGCTTTTGATTCTGTTTCCAAGACAGTCCGGGCATCGAAGATACAGATTTTGCGGGGAAACAAAGCAAGGGGGCATTCCTGTTCTAAGAACAAGAATGCCCCCTTTTTATATAGCGGAGAGGCAGGGATGTTCGTTCCTGATTGTAAACTATTGGAACCGTTCGCCTTACCACCGCTTTTAGCCATGTTTTAGCCACAAGGCTCGGTTACGATGGGAAAACATTGCACAATAACAAACAAATAAATAATTGCCGCCAGAACGGATTGAATGAAATATTGTCCTCTTGGCAACCTGCTTTTGCCTACGCAGAGACTGCAATGCCCGCAGGCAACCCGTTCAATCCGCCGCCTATAAAAATGAGGTAAGCAAGAGAAAAGAATTTGCTTTGTCGCCTTTTGTTGGTAATTTCACGACTCCATTTTCCATTATGGTTTCTCAAAAATAGCTTTTGCATTTCACGCTTTTAATTATTCCTTATTTTGACCTCCACAAATCCGGTTAGGATTTTTTATTGTCTTAAAAATCATGCATTATTCCTTAAATATATTTCTTTTCACCCGCTTTGGCGAAATGTATACTTCCTAATATAATATTAGGAAACATACAATGCCCACCACACGCGCAAAACTCGAAGGCCGGTTATATGCCGTTGCTCAACAGCAGCAGGGGTATTTTACCGCGCAACAAGCCATAAAAGCCGGTTACCATGATTCCATCCATCCTTATCATGTCCGGCAAGGCAACTGGTTCCGTGAAGGACGCGGAATTTACCGGCTTGTCAAATACCCCCTTTCCTTAGATTCTCATTATGTCCCCTGGTCCCTTTGGTCTCGTAATAAGAAAGGAGTACCTCAAGGTGTTTTCTCGCATGTAACCGCGCTCAGTATGTACGACCTTTCGGACGCAAATCCGGCTAAAATACACATGACCGTGCCCCCTGGCTTTCGCAGGCATAGCAAGATTCCAAAGATTCTTGTTCTCCATAAAGGGATTTTATCACCAGCAGATTTAGAAGAACGCGAGGGCTATCGTGTTACGCGCCCCATTCGGACTGTCTATGATTTGCTTCGCGGAGGCTCAACATCGACGGATATAATCCGTCAGGCGCTGGAAGAAGGGTTTGCGCGAGGCTTGATTACTCGAAAAGAAATTGAGGTCCTTCCGGCTGAATTTCCGGCTGAAAAGTATTTATTCAAGGGTTTAATCAAGAAAGGCTGACGCTCAATGCCTCCCAGAGTTTATGCAAGCGCATCGGCATTCCGTACTGCCGTGGAAACTCGTCTTATGCAGCTTGTTGCAAAAGAAGGCCAGGAAATCATGCGTCTGCGCAGACAGTTCACCTTTGACCGTTTTTTGTGCAGAGTTTTCCACGATAAAAAAGATATGGTCATGCTCAAGGGCGGTTACGCGATAGAACTGCGGGTTGCCGAGGCAAGGACAACCAAGAATATCGACCTGTGCATGAAAAAAGTCCGTGGCGCAACGCCTTCACCGGAAGAGTTGCATTCTTTCTTCCAGGAAAAAGCCGTCCTGCAGCTCGGGGATTTTATGATATTCAAGGTTTTTCCTCCATCCCGCCTCCTTGTCAATGCCGTTTACGGGGGACGTCGGTTTACCGTTGATGCTTCAATGGCCGGCCGCCTGTTCACCAAGTTCTCAATCGATGTTTCCATTGGCGACGGCTGGATTGACGACCAGGACAGCCTTCAAGGGCGCGACTGGCTGGCCTTTGCGGGTGTTCCGCCGCTTGGATTTCCGGCAACCACCATCGAGCAGCAGCTTGCCGAGAAAATCCATTCGTACTCGTTACCGCGGCAAAAACCAAATTCCCGCGTCAAAGACTTGGTAGACATTGTCCTCCTTACGCGGAATTTCAATATTAACAAAGAGCGAATGGTGGAGTCTTTAAAGCGGACGTTCAAACTCCGCAAGACACATTCCATTCCCGATAAACTTTCGCCGCCGCCTGCGGCCTGGGGAAAAACATTTTTAGAGCTTGCGAACGAAAGTGAACTAAAACTGGATCTCGATGGGGCGTTTACACATCTGAAAGACTTTTATGAAAACAGTGCTAAATAGTGCATGGCTGTCAGAAATTTCATCACAAACAGTTGACCTATTCGTATTCGACCGCCGTGGTTTTTCTGTGTAAGCCGTATAATTTTCCCGCATATTTTTCTCATAAAAATCCGCTTTTTTTTAATATCAAATTTTAGCCCCATTTCGCCATGAGCAATAGAAAAGAGGGGTAAGGGATGGATAACAACGGATAGAAACTTCAGTAGGATCGCATGTTGAAAAGCTACATTTTAGCAAAGAAACAAAGAAAAATGGCATTTCCTGCTTAAACCAGGGAATGCCATTTGTAAATTGGCGGAGAGGCAGGGATTTGAACCCTGGGAACCCACGAGGAGTTCAATGGTTTTCGAGACCATCCCGATCAACCGCTCTGGCACCTCTCCGTTAGTAAAATAAATCCAAACCCCACCCATAATCAATGATCGAAGCAAAGCCGCACATCTCCGGGCCTGCGCCCCGCGATTTCTTTATTGACAAAGCACCTCAGCCGCTCTATTTTTTAGAATACTTTTCCTTTTTTTTAAACGAAAGGACGGGACTTATGCGGCGTTTTTGGCTTGCATGGTTAGCGGCAGCGGCGATCGTGCCGGTTGCCTGCGTTCAACACCACACAACAACCATCGCGGTGATACCCAAGGGCACCTCGCACGTTTTCTGGAAATCGGTGCATGCCGGAGCGGTCAAGGCGGCGCAGGAGCAGGGCGTGGCGATCGTCTGGCAGGGGCCGCAGCGCGAAGACGACCGCACCTTGCAAATTGAGGTGGTGCAGAATTTCATCAGCCGCGGCGTAAGCGCCATCGTACTGGCGCCGCTTGACGAAACGGCATTAGTGCGGCCGGTGGAAGCGGCGCTCAAGCGCGGCATAAAAGTGGTGATCATCGATTCCGATTTAAAATCGGGCGGCTACAGCAGTTTTGTGGCCACCGACAACTACGCCGGCGGCAAAATGGCGGCCCGCCGCCTTGCCGAGCTCATCGGCGGCACGGGCAACGTGCTCATGATGCGCTACGTGGAAGGATCGGCCAGCACCGCCAACCGCGAACGGGGGTTCCTTGACGGCATGAAAGAATTCGCTCCCGCGGCAGTGCTAGTATCCACCGACCAATACGGCGGCGCCACGGCCGAATCGGCCCTGCAGGCCGGGCAGAACCTTCTTAACAAATACACATCCCTGGCCGGCATTTTCTGCCCCAACGAATCCTCGACCTTCGGCATGCTGCGCGCGCTGGAGACCGCCGGGAAAGCCGGCGCGATTAAATTCGTCGGCTTTGACGCCAGCGGGCCGCTGCTTAGCGGTTTACAAAGCGGCAAAATCCAGGGCCTTATAGTCCAGGACCCGTTCAAGATGGGTTACGTTGGCGTAACCACCGCCGTCGCCGCCCTTAAAGGAGCGGCCGTGGAAAAGCGCATCGACACCGGCGTGCGCCTGATTACTCCCGAAAACGTAGGCGATCCCCAGATCAAGGAACTTATCGCTCCCGACCTCAAGCGCTGGCTGGCCGAAGAAAAATAGGAACATGGCTGCAAACGCTCTTCTGGTAATGCAGGGGATCGGCAAGCGCTTTGGGCCGGTCCGGGCCCTAAAAGAGGTTGATCTCTGCGTCAATCGCGGCGAAGTATACGCCCTGATCGGCGAGAATGGCGCCGGCAAGAGCACGCTCATGAAAATCCTCAGCGGCGCCCTTGCGCCGGACAGCGGTACGATTACCCTGAACGGACTTCCCTACCGGCCCCGATCGCCCAAAGAAGCGCGCCGCTGCGGCATTGCCATGATGTACCAGGAACCGACCCTGGCGCCGCACTTGACAGTAGAAGAAAACATCACCCTGGGCCTCGAAAAACACACGGCCGGATTTCTTAAATCGCAGCGTAGCGGCGTTGCCGCGGCGCTCGCCGGTTTGGGGCATGGCCGGATCGATCCGCGCAAGCCCGTATCGTCGCTTGGCATCGGGGAGAAACAGATCGTGGAAATCGCCCGCGCCCTCATGACCAACGCCGCCCTTATAATTTTTGACGAGCCTACCAGCTCGCTTTCGTCAACGGACACGCAGGCGCTTTTCCGCGCCATTAAAGCGCTCACTCAAAAAGGGATCGCCGTTATATATATCAGCCATTTTCTGGAAGAAGTCCGGCAGATCGCCGACCGCTTTAGCGTGCTGCGCGACGGCGCGAGCGTCGCGCAGGGGGAGCTCGCAAACACGCCGCCGGCGGAAATAATCCGGCACATGGTGGGGCGTCCCCTAACGGAAATGTTTCCGCGCATCGCGCATGCCGCGGGGGAAGAGCTATTGTGTGTTACGCAGGCCTCCCTGCCGCCTGCCCTTACAGCGGCGTCGCTCACGCTGCACCGGGGAGAAATTCTGGGAATTGCCGGGCTTGTCGGCGCCGGCCGCACCGAACTGCTGCAAACGATCTTCGGCTTGCAAAAGGCCGCGGGCGGCGCGATTTACCTGCGCGGCGCCGGCACGCGGCCCCTTTGGCCGGCCTCGCCCCGGCGCTCGCTTGAAAAGGGCATGGACCTGCTGAGCGAAAACCGCAAGGAGGAAGGCCTGGCAATTAACCTGTCCGTAAAGGAAAACATCACCCTCGCTTCGCTTTTTCGTTTTGTCGGCCGGTACGGCATCTTGATAAATGAAAAAGACGAAACCGCGGCGGTTTCGGCCCGCATCGCGGCGCTGGACATACACTGCAAGGGCCCGGCGCAGAAAGTGGCCGAGCTTTCGGGCGGCAACCAGCAGAAAGCGGCCATCGCCCGGATTCTTGTTGACGAAAGCGATATAATCCTGCTGGACGAACCCACGCGCGGCATCGATGTAGGCAGCAAGGCCGAAATTTACCGGCTTATCGGCGCGCTGGCCGCGCAGGGCAAGGGCATCGTCCTGGTAAGTTCGTATCTGCCCGAATTGTTCGGCGTCTGCGATACGCTGGCCGTCATGTACCGCGGGGTCTTGAGCCCGATTTTTCCCCGCGATCATTGGAGCGAAGAAACGGTGATGCAGTGGGCGACCGGGGGAACGGACGCCTGCATATTGACAAAAGAGATACTACTATGAAAAACCTGCGCTACCTCCTGCGGATGCTCGGCCCGTTTTTAGGGTTGTTCCTGGTTTTTATGCTGTTTGTCGGCCTGGCGCCGGCCGCATTTTATTCGCTCTACAACCTTAAAACCATTGTAACGCAGACCGTAATCATCGGCATCGGTGCGCTCGGCATGACGCTCGTTATCATCAGCGGCGGCATCGACCTGAGCATCGGTTCGGTGATCGCGCTGGGCACGGTAGTGGCCGCCCGCACGCTTAATCTGGGCGGCACGCCGGGCACGCTGCTGCCGCTGGGCGCCGCCGCGGCCGCGCTGGCGGTATGCGCATCCGCCGGGCTTATGAATGGCTTTACTTCCGCAAAATTTAAGATCGTCCCTTTTATCGTTACGCTCGGCACCATGCAAATCGCCCGGGGGGTCGCCAAATGGCTGGGCCGCGAGCAAACGGTGATCGCGCCGCCCACCTGGCTCAACTCCTGGATGGAGGTCGACCCCACGCCGGCCTGGCTCATATTTTCACCCGGCGTATGGCTGCTGATAATCTTGACAATAGGCATGACGGTCCTTCTTAAAAAAACCGTGTTCGGCCGCTACGTGTTCGCGCTTGGATCAAACGAAGCCACCGCGCGCCTGTGCGGCATCGATGTGGTAAAGCACCGCATCATCATTTATATGCTCTGCGGCCTGTTCGCCGGCCTGGCGGGGATCATGCAGTTTGCCAATCTTACCGTTGGAGACCCTACCGCAGCGCAGGGCATGGAGCTTGATATTATCGCGGCCGTGGTCATCGGCGGCGGCTCCCTGAGCGGCGGCGAAGGCAGCGCGCTCGGTTCGCTTATCGGCGCGCTGATGATGGCGGTGTTGCGCAACGGCTGCAATGTGGTGGGCATTCCCAATTATGTGCAGAACATCCTGATCGGCGCCATTATCATCGGCGCCGTGGCCGTGGACCGCTACAAGCAGCGCATGCCGGCGTAATCTCAATTAAAAGTGCCTAAAACCATCCGGGTTGATTTAGACCAAAATAAAGATTATATTTTAGTTTAATCAAAGGGAGCAAACCATGAAATTGAGCGTATCCGTAAAGCCAATCAGTCTGGTAAAAACCCACATGTCGGAAATGGTAGAAGGTTTGACTAAAACCCATGGAAAGGTGGTTATTACCCACAATGGCGAGGCGCGGGCGGTATTGCAGGACATCGAAAGCTATGAAGAGTTGCATGATAGTTTGGCCATGCTTAAAATCGTGGCGATGAGTACCAAAAGCATGCTCGAAGGAAAAGGAGAGTCTCCGGAAAAAGCTTTTAATGACATACGGAAAAAGGCCAAAGAAACTGCGGCGCGATGAAGTACACCGTGTTCATATTGCCGGAGGCAAAAGAAGATTTATTTGAGATTTATCGGTATGTGGCGGAACACGATTCAATTGCTCGGGCGGAGGCACTGCTTGATGGATTGGAGGAGAAATGCGTTTCTTTGTGCAATCATCCGGAACGGGGACATGGCGTGCCGGAGTTAAAACGCGTTTATGTTGAAAGTTTTAGGGAAATCCATTACAAACCGTATCGGATAATTTTTCAAATCTCCCCTAAAAACGTGTATGTTCATGCGGTGCTTGACGGCAGAAGAGAGCTCCAGGATTTACTTGAAAGAAGGATGCTGCGATAAGGTTGCGGCGAAACAGCGCGGGGGACCCTTGCAACCCTTTGAACCGCTCCAGGGCCGCATTTATATTTGTACGTGAGCGCCGTTTGCTTAAACTTTAGAAAGGAAACTATCATGAATCTTAAAGGCTCTCAAACCGAAAAAAACCTGCTTACTTCCTTTGCGGGCGAGTCCCAGGCGCGCAACCGCTATACCTATGCCGCCAGCGCGGCGACAAAAGAGGGTTTTATTCAAATCGCCAACGTCTTTGCCGAAACCGCCGAAAACGAAAAAGAGCATGCCAAGCGCATGTTCAAATTCCTTGAAGGCGGACCGGTAGAGATTGTAGCGACCTACCCGGCCGGAAAAACCGGCTCGACAAAAGAGAACCTGGCCGCCGCGGCCGAAGGAGAAAACGAGGAACAGACCGTTATTTATCCCGGCTTTGCGCGCACCGCGCGCGCGGAGGGTTTTGATAAAATCGCCGAAATGTACGAAGCCATTGCCGTGGCAGAGCGCCAGCACGAAAAACGCTACCGCGGCCTGCTCGCAAATATCAACAACGGCTCGGTTTTTAAAAAAGACAAGATCGTGCGCTGGCGCTGCAGCAACTGCGGTTTTATTCACGAAGGCCCCGAAGCTCCCAAAACGTGCCCGGCCTGCGTGCATCCGCAGGCTTATTTTGAAGTGCTCGCCGAAAACTGGTAAGGCACCAAACAAGGGATTGTATGATACGCTAAACTATACAAAAGGGAATGCCATGAAAAAATATGTGTGCAATGTGTGCGGGTATGTGTACGATCCGGCCAAAGGCGATAAAGACAACGGCGTAGCTCCGGGAACGGCCTTTGCCGACATTCCCGACGACTGGGTCTGCCCGGAATGCGGCGCCGGCAAGGAAGATTTTTCCGAACAATAAAAATGCATAATTTTTATGGAAAGGGCTCCGCCCTTTAGATCCCGTAGGGAAAATGCTTATTATATTTAAAACATTATGAGCGCCTTGTTGCTGAGGTTTTCGCGGATGTACGCGGTATGAACTATCTGATCGTCGGGAGCGGCGTTGCCGCCCTGAGCGGCGCCGCCGCTATCCGTAAAATCGATAAAGCCGGTCCGATTACGCTGCTTACGGCCGAAACCGATCCTTTTTATTACAAGCCGCGCCTGCCCGAAATTCTGTGCAATGGCGTTTCCGCCGAGCAAATCACGGTTTACAAAGAGAAATGGTACCGGGCAAATGCCATCGAGGTTACTTATGGCGATCCGGTAACATCCTTTGATCCCAAGAAAAAATCGGTCCTGACCGCCTCTCAAAAAACATACCCCTTCGATAAACTGCTGCTGGCCTGCGGCGCGAGCGCCTCGCGCCTGACGATCCCCGGAAATTCCCTGAAGAATGTCTTTACATTACGGACACTGCAGGACGCGCGCGCGATTGCCGCGGCGGCCATGGCCGGCGGGCAGATCACCATTATCGGCGGCGGCATCCTGGCGCTCGAAGCAGGCTATAACCTTTCCAAAATCGGCTGCAAAATTACCGTCGTCGAAATCCTGTCGCGCCTCCTGCCGCGTCAATTGGATGTCCCCGGAGCGGCGCTGCTCCAGCGCTATCTGGAAGAAAAAGGATTTACCTTTTTTATCGGCACGCAGACGGCACGCATAAACGGCAGCGGCGCGGTAAAAAGCGTTTCCCTGAAAAGCGGAGAAACCATCGAGAGCGCAACCGTGCTCATTTCCGCCGGGATCATTCCCAACGTTACGCTTGCGCAGAAGGCGCAACTTTTGGTGCAGCGCCGGATCTGCGTTAATGCCGCCATGCAAACGTCGGCCCCCGATGTATTTGCCGCGGGCGATTGCGTGGAAATAAACGGCAAGACCGAGGAACTCTGGCAGCCGGCGCTCAAGCAAGGAGCGGTGGCCGGCGCGAACATGGCCGGCGGGAACCAGACCTACTTAAGCGCCGAGGTCCATGCCGCCTCGACCACGGTTGCCGACATGCAGTTGGTTTCCGCGGGCAACATCGACGCGGATAACAAATCCACGGTATTTGTCCACGAAACCAAAACAAGTTATCGCAAGCTGGTATTTACAAACGGCAAGGCCGCAGGACTGATCCTCTTGGGCGATATTGCCAACAGCGCGGAATTACTCGCCTGTATAAACAAGGGCGTACCGGGCGCCGTGCTGAGCGGGGACGTAATCGATCCGGCCTACGGCGAATGGAACGTTCTTAATGCCTGACACCATTCCTTTTTCCTGCGCGATTATAATACTCGGCGCTTCGGGCGATTTGGCGCAACGCAAATTGATCCCCGCCCTGAATGCTCTTTTTGTAAAGAACATCCTCGACCCCGCCTCGATTGTGGTGGGCGCGGGGCGCAGCGAGTTTACCCCCGAACAGTTCCGGAGCCGCTTTACGGTAGAAAACGGTTTTGCCGCGCGGCTTTTGTACCACCGCACCATCGCCGGGCTCAAGCAATTTATTGCGGGCCAGGGCGCTTTTAAGCGCACGATTATCTTTATGGCGCTGCCGCCGGAAACCTATGCGCGCACCGCCGCGGAGCTTGCGGCCGAGGGCTTATGCGACTGCTGCGCGCTGGTGATAGAAAAACCCTTCGGCTACGACGAAGCTTCCGCGGCGCAACTGAATGCCGACCTGCACCGCTATTACAACGAGTCGCAGATCTTCCGGATCGACCATTATCTGGGCAAGGAGGCCGTGCAGAACATCATGGTGTTCCGGTTTGCCAATGCGCTGTTCGAGCCGCTCTGGAACGACCGTTATATTGAGTCCATCCAGATTAATGCCGCCGAAACCATGGGCGTGGGAAACCGGGGGACCTATTTCGACCGCGCCGGGATTCTGCGCGACATGGTGCAAAACCATCTGATGCAGCTCCTTTCCCTGCTTACCATGGAAGCGCCCATAGGCCTTTCCGCCGCGGAAACGGGGCAACAAAAAATCGCGGTGCTGCGCGCGGCCGCCATTCAGCGCTGTTTTTTGCAACAATACCAGGGGTTTACTATTGAGAAAGGCGTCGCGCCCGGATCGGCCACGGCCACGTTTGCCGAGCTCGAACTTGCCGTTGAGAACGGGCGCTGGGGGCAAACGCGGTTTTTTATCCGGGCGGGCAAAGGCCTGGAGCGCACCGGCGCCGAGATCGGCGTAACCTTCCGGCCCCTGCCGCAAGTCCTCTTTAACCGCGCGGGCGGCCTGCCGCCCAACCGCATTATCTTTAAGATCCAGCCGGCCGAAGGCATTATTATTGATGTGTCAAGCAAAATCCCGGGCAGCGACGGCCACGTGGCCAGGACGGCCATGAAATTCTGCTACCGCGACGCTTTTGAAGGCGAAATCCCCGAAGCGTATCAGCGGCTCCTGGCCGATGCCCTGGCCGGCGACCATACCCTGTTCGTGAGCGCCGAAGAGGCGGCCGTGTCCTGGCGCCTGTTCGACCCCTGGCTGGATACGCCGCTTGCCGGCACCTACCGGCGCGGCGAAGCTCCTAAAAGTAAACTCGGAATGGAATGGATCGATTTTGCCAAATACGGCCCGCTCTGCGATTAGTGTCCGCGTTTTTTAAGCGTCTCAAACCGATATTCGGCCGCGTCAATTACCCACGGCGAATCTTTATAGCTGCGATAGCGGCGATTATTAATAAAAAAAGTCGGGGTCACGACAACGCCGTTGCGGCGGCCTTCGTCGATTGATTTGTTGAGCGGAATTATAATTGACGGATCGTCCATATCGCGCGCGAAGGTCGCCGCGGCAAATCCAAGGCTGTCGGCGATATGCAGCAGCAGCTCCCGCGTGGGCCGCACGCTCACCATTGACAAGGCAGAAAAATAGTCCCAGAAGCGGCCCGCGCGCTGGGCGGCCATTAAGGCGCGGTCGCCCACGTCGGCGGTAAACGGTTTAAAGGCCAGGCGCGCCTTGTTTTTAAGCGGCCCGGCGCTCACGGCGATAAAAAGTTCCCGTACGACGCGTTTACAAAGAGAGCATGAGGCCGAGGCAAAGGCGGTTATGGTAACCGGCGACTCCTCTTCTCCGGCCTCGGC
Organism: Chitinivibrionales bacterium; assembly: GCA_028718065.1. Classification (GTDB taxonomy): domain Bacteria; phylum Fibrobacterota; class Chitinivibrionia; order Chitinivibrionales; family FEN-1185; genus JAQUMP01. The sequence goes on from JAQUMP010000048.1 coordinate 11,149, forward strand.
CACGGGGGCGGGCGCTAAAACGGCGATCGTGTCGTTTAAAAGGGTTGCGTATCGTACCTGTAAATCCCGGAGAATTTCGGCGGATGTTTTATTGCTCTGCGCTAGCCAGGCCCCAAAGGCGCACAACCGGCGCGGGAGCGCCGTGGGCGATGACCGGGCGCAACAAGCTTTAAGCGGCGCGCCGGTGCACTCCCTGGGCGAAAAAGAGGCGAGCGCCGAATCGAGCGCGCGCAACGAATCGTGCGGCGCCTGCGCCCGCAGGGCGCCGATGCAACAGGCAAGCAGAAAAAAAACGGTTCTAAAACGGGACATATAAAATGATATTATGTAAGGAGTGTTTAACTCACCTCATCACCCGGCCTTCGGCCACCCTCTTCCCCTCTCTCGCGAGAGAGGGGAAGAGGGTTTGGGGAGTTGGGGTGAGTTGGAATGAGCCGGAACCTGCCAATTGCTGATGAATATTTTCTTATAGCATCAAAATAATCTCCAATCTGGAAGATATGTTTAAAATACTAATCACTATTTTTACTCCATTATTTAAATTAATGAAATATGGAATTTAAAGGTTTATCGATCAATTCGGGCGCGGTAACGGGAATGGCGTGCCTTTACTCCAACCGCCGTCATAAAAGCGTGGTCCAATACGCGCTCGCGGACGAGGCCGCCGTTAAAGACGAACTGGCGCGTTTTGAACAGGCCGTGATCGCCTCCTCGGCGCAGCTGGATGCGGTGGCCGCGGACGTGGTCAAAAAAATCGGCATGACCGAGGCCGAAATATTCTTTGCCCAGAAGCACATCATGAACGACCCGGCAATCCTGAGCGCCATTCGCAAAGGAATCGCCGAGACGATGCGCAATGCCGAATCCGTGATTGCCGAAGAGTTCGAAAAATACGAAAACAAATTCGCGGCCTCCGATAACGAATACCTGCGGCAGCGCTCCGTTGACATCGGCGATATCCGGCGGCGCCT
>JAQUMP010000049.1 GCA_028718065.1 Chitinivibrionales bacterium
CCGCTCTTCCGATCTGTAGAGGTAGAGACGCACGGCCGTGGATTACGTAGAGGTAGAGACGCACGGCCGTGCGTCTCTACGACAAAATCATCGTTTACCGCGTAAGAGTTTTGTCTGCTGCTCGCCGCCGTTTATAAGATACATAAGCGGCTGCGGCCGGTCGGTGCCCGGAACATTCTGCGGGCGCGCCTGCCAGGGTGTGGCCGAAATCACATTAGTCATGTCCATCCAGTATTGCAAACGCGCCGGAGCAAGGTCCCAGGTCATGTGGAAATGATTTGCCGGTGCATACTGTTTATATTCCAACATGCTCGCATATTTGGGCACCACATAGGTGTGCGGCCACGTAGGGCTTGACGTATGATAGACTTTTTCCGAAAGCTTGGACGGCAGGTCCACCGTAGCGGCTTCGTCCCAGATTAAGGTGAACATGTCCAGCAGGGAACTATAGGCCATTCTACCGGCTATGCCGTTAATTCCGCCGGGGGTAACGAAAAAGGCCGAATTTCCGCCACCCGGAAAATAGCCCGGATCGGCGAGGGGGAACCAGACGTTACGCATAATGTCCGCGGGTTTGGTATTTGGCTTTGCGGCCCAATCAAAGGCGGCGCTGCCCGAATTATTCCCGTCCACAAATCCTTTTTGGGCCCAAAGATCGCCCTCGGTAAAGGATACGCCGATGTCGGAAGCGGCCTTTTGGATTTCCCAGGGTTCCCAAACTTTGCGAAAATCCATGAAAAGCGGCGGATTGCCGCCCGAAAGCCAGGTAAAAAAGAGCATGGTCAAAAGCCCCTGCATGTCGGCTTCGGTCGCAAAGGGCATGGGCGTTTTTTTGCCGTTATGGTCGAAGGTGCTGTTAAAGAGGGATTCCGTAATGTCCGCCACCGGCAGCGGAATGCCGCGTTTGTCGGACCCCCATTCGAGCTGGCTCATAAAACCGCCGCCGACGGCATTAAGCGAAGCCAGCAGATCGCGGGTAATAAGATACATGGCCAAGGATTGCTTGAGCCGTTCGGTGTCGCCGGCGGTCTTGATTTCCACCTTGTCCTTGCCCGCCGCGAAAACCCATTTGTAAAGTGATTCCAATTCCTTGGCGTTGTAGGATTTTTTATTGAGCATGTCGGCAAGCAGTTTCATATCCAGCCGCGTTATTTCCAGCCCGAAGGTCTTGCGCGTAGGAATAATATGCGAAAGCGCGGTCTCCATGCCCATGGAATCGTGCCCGAAAACCACCACGCGCCGTCCCTTAAGGCCCGCAAACGTTACCGCGGCATAGATCCAGTCTAAAAGGTCTTTCTGGGTCTGCACGCTCATTTTAGGTTTGCTGCCGGTATCGGGCCAGGAACCAACATTCAAGTGCGAGAGCATGCCGCTCTGGGCCAGAGCCCCATTGACGGCATGCGCATAAACCACGCCGGGTTTAGGTCCGCTGTTGCCGCAGGTAATATTCAGGGGAATACCGGCGGGAAAATGGGCCAGAAGCGAGAGCATGGTAAGTTGCGGAAACGCCCAGGTATCGGGCACGGCCACCAGAATGTTAACGCCGGCATTTTTAAAAGCAACGGCGACGGCATCGGCCTCTTTTTCGCCGTCGATTAAAAGATCGCTGAATACCACGCCGAGCGGCGAGCCGTCGGGCATTTTTACATTTTCGGCAATGCACTCCGCGGCCATGCGGATAATGTTGACCGCGCGCTGGCGCGAGGGATTGTCGATGCGCGGATCGCAGGGCGCAAAAACGCCCACCACCGGTCCGGGAATGGTTTTAACCTTGTGTGTATCGACCTTGTGTACGTCTGGCATAAGGAAACCCTCCTGTTAAAAATCTATTTATACGCTTATATTGTGATGGCTATTTATTAGGACTTAAATAATAATTTTTGCGCAAACCTTTTGCTTGGATTTTTATCGGCCGGTAGTTTATAAAGTAAAATTTTGTTCCGCACAGCGTCCCAGATCGCAATAGCTTTTGTAAATTTCGGCGTAGCGGCGGACGTGCATTGGAATGGGTTTGTATTCCTTTTCAAATCCGTTGTCCATGGCCTGCTGCGCTTGAGGAAGAGTAGGATAAATACCGGCGGCCGTTGCCGCGCACATTGCCGCGCCGAGCGCGCAGGCCTGTTCGGATTTTAACACCCGGATGGGCATGCCGAGCACGTCGGCCACGATTTGCATGACAAAAGGAGCCTTTTTGCTGATTCCGCCCAAAGCTATGACGCCGCGGATGGGCACGCCTTCGGCAATAAAGCGTTCGACGATTTTCTTTGACCCGAATGCCGTGGCCTCCACCAGCGCCCGGAAAATCCGCGGCGCATCGCTTCCCAGAGTGAGCCCAACCATCGCGCCTTTTAAGGCCTGGTTTGCGTCCGGCGTGCGACGGCCGTTATGCCAGTCAAGCGCCGCGATCCCGCTTTCTCCCGGCGCCAGAAGAGATGCCGCTTTGGATAGTTGCGGAATTATATCATCGGCGAGCGCCATTTGCCGGGCTTTGCCGGTTTTATTTCCGCGGAATTGTTCGGGCCAGAGCAGCAGGTCTTTAAACCAGGCATACAAATCGCCGAAAGCCGACTGCCCCGCTTCCATGCCGAGCATCCCGGGAATTATAGAGCCATCCACCTGGCCGCAGATCCCCCGGATAAATTTCCCCTGCATTTCCCGCAGCGGCGCGACCAGCATGTCGCAGGTCGACGTCCCCATTACTTTACAAAGCATATAAGGGCGTATGTTGGCGCCTACGGCGCCCACATGCGCATCAATGGCGCCCACGTTCACAACCACGTTTTCTCCCAGGCCGAGGCGCTTCGCCCATTCGGCCGAGAGCGCGCCCGCGGCGCAATCCATGGTAAACGTTTTTTCGTAGAGCCTGTCGCGCAAGCCGCCCAACCGTGCATCCAGTTTCCCTAAAAAGCTTTCCGAAGGCAGCCCGCCGAATTCTTCGTGCCAGAGCGCCTTGTGCCCGGCCGCGCAGCGGCTGCGGAAAAACGTTGACGGATTGGTATTGCCGGTTAAAAGCGCGCTGATCCAGTCGCCCTGTTCCACCCACGAAAAGGCGGCCTTTTCCACGGCGCGGTCGTTGCGCAAAACATGCAGGATTTTGGACCAGAACCACTCCGAAGAATAAATGCCGCCGCAATATTTGGTATAATCGGGTTGCCGGCCGCTATGGGCAAGCGCGGTTATTTCGGCCGCTTCGGCGATGGCGCAATGGTCTTTCCAGAGAATAAACATGGCGTTGGGGTTATTTTTAAAACGGGGCAAAAGCGCCAGGGGTGTTCCGTTTTTGTCAACCGCCACCGGCGTGGAGCCGGTTGCGTCCACGCCGACGGCGCGGACCTTTTGCGCGCTGCCGCGGGGCGCTCTTTTAAGCGCGCTTTTGCAGGCGCGCTCCAGGCTTTCTATATAGTCAAGCGGATGTTGGCGAAACCGGTTCTTAGCGCTGTTGCAGAAGCTCCCGGCGGCCCAGCGCCGGTAGCGATCGACCGCGGACGCGACCTCACGTCCATTGCGGGCATCCACGATTACCGCCCGCACGGAATCGGTCCCGAAATCGAGGCCGATGCAATAATTGTCGTTTGCCATACGGAGCCCTTTTCCGGCCCAAGCCTCTAAATTTTTTCTATCAGCGGTTCCTGCCAATGGCCGTTCTGAATTTTATATATAAGTTTTTGACCGAGCCGCTCTCCCAGCGCCTTGAATGACGGCGCAATCCCCCGCAGCGGCTTGAGCCCCCGGAATTCAAAAAGATCATCTTCGCAATCGTAAATGATTAAATTTTTCTCCACCGTAACGCCGTATTGGTGGAAATAGGAGGCAATAAAGTGCGACGAGGAGTATTCGCAGGAAAACACACCCTTGTTTTTGGAATAATTTATAAAAAAATTATTGAGCTTCCCGCGCGAATATTCAAGATCGAGCTTTACATAAGATATTTTTGCCTCGGGATTGTCCCGCTGGAACTCCTCCTTGAAAACGGCGAAACGCCAGTTGGCCTCCACGGGCCAGAAACCCGTGACCAGTACGTCGCTCTTGTTCCAGCTTCTCATGACGGCGGCCGCCTGGCGGGCATGCAGCGCGTTATCGGTCTGCACGACCGGAAGGATCGGCAGGTCGGCAAGAGCGATATCGGCGATCAGGTTGATCCCTTTTGAAATCACATGATAAAACGGCAAGGCCGCTTCCATAAAATTAATCGCAACGATTCCCAGCGCCATGCACTGCTCGCTTAACTGCACGATATATTCGCCGAATTCAAGACCGCCCGTTTGCGGATTATCGTTGACGACCAGTCGCGTTTGCAGACCCGCGGGACGCAGCGCCCCGGCCACGGCTCCGGTCGCCCTGGTAAAATAGCGGTACTTACTAATCACTCCTATCTCGTCTATCGTTTTTAATAGCTCCAGCAAATTACCAAAACCACTAATCATACCAAACTGGTATAGTTTAAATCAAATTTTAACTATATTTTTGCAAAATAAAGCATGCGTTTATTAGTTATGATAAAATTTTTCTTATATTACTCATAAGTTGTGCATCGAAAAACAATCAAGCAAGGAGGATGCTATGAAAAACTTAATTTTTGTGTTTTGCGGCTTTGTAGTGCTGATCGTTGCCCTGAACCTGTGGGCTGTAGATGGCATTGCCGTAACGGTGCGAAATCGCCCACTCCGGTGCCTTTTAACACCTGGCAACTGGTAACCGTGACAGGAAATGGCGGCACGCTGCGGCAATATATTAATGGCACTCAGGTGGAGTCGGGCAACTGGACCGGACCAACTCCGGGCGGTTATAACGCCAAACCCACAATAGCGAAAGAAGAGCAGTTCTATCCGCAGAAGCGGCCGATAAACGCCATACTTGACGAATGCCGGTTTGAAAAGACCGGGCGTTCCGCCGATTGGGTCTGGGCTTGTTGGAAAAACCAATCCTCGCCCGATTTCTGCTCCTATGGCGGGCAATCGGCGGCAAACCGGCCGGTTGCAGATAACAAATCTATTACCTATCAAAGATCGGGCGATTTAATCACCTATAATCTGGCAAAGCCCGCGTTCGTGAGCATTAAATACTACGACCTGCAGGGCAGAAAGATATTTTCTTTTGTTAACAGGACACTGCAAGAGGGAACGCATGTTTATAAGTTGTCCGTGACCTCGCTGCCACGAAATGTTTACATTCAGGAATTTACCGCCGGAGATTTTAACAAAAAAGAGCAAGTGTCTTTTATTAAATAACGGCCGATAACCCTTGCTTCCGCCCTCGCGGCGGGAGCAAGGGTCCCCGCCAGGCAAAACCGTTCCCCCCCCCTCTTGTTTTCCCAGTATCAATACATCCGTTTTTTATTGTTTAAATTAAAAATTAACTTGTTTTCACAAATAAATACCGATTTATATTAGAACTGTCCGGTAAATACCCGCCCCCTTTCAGTTCCCCCCGAAGGGGGGAATTAAAGAAAAAAATCTTAATAAGTCCCCCTGCGGGGGATTTAGGGGGCGTGAAAAACATTTAACCGTTTACAAAGGAGGATGTGTCATGAAAAAAGTTACTGTTTTTTGGGGCGCGATTTTTGCCTTATCTATTTTTTGCGGATCAACGTTTGCCGCTATAACCCCGGCGTCGTGGCAACACAATATGACAATCACTTTCCCCGGTTACACAAAGACCTCAACGCTCACCAATTTCCCCGTTCTTATTATTTTCACCAAGAGCATCTCCGGCTTTGCTTATAACCAGTTTTCTTCCGCCACCGGTGGGGACTTAAGATTCACGACGTCCGGCGGAACAGAACTCAACTACGAAATCGAGAAGTGGGACACCAGCGGTAGTTCATATATTTGGGTTCAGGTTCCCTCGCTTTCCAGCAGCACCAGCATAATAGCTTACTGGGGCAACAGCAGCGCGGTCGCTGCGCCCACATACACGACCAATGGAGCAACATGGGATTCCTCTTTTATTGCTGTTTTGCACATGAATGGAAAAAAGGGACGAGATACGTGTCTTGACGCTACAAATCATCATCATAACTTCGACAATGCAGGAATTTCAAGTGACACAATTGGCCGGATTTCCGGCGGGTACAATTTCAAAGGGTCCCTGTATAATGGCTTCCTTGGCGCGGACGCCAGCGCGAACCAGAATGCGGGCATGTACAACCGCGATACGCCGCAGTTTATGGCTGGGCTTGCGCAGTTCACCATGTCCTGTTGGGTTTATTACAGAGGTTTCGACAACCCCGACGCTATTACCCTTATGGGTTACAATGACTGTCTCGAATGGGGAATCCAGAACAATTCAAATGCGCCCATGGTATGGGCTTTCTCCACGACTTCCTACATTCCGCATGATTTAACGACCACCGGTGTGGCCTTGAACACTTGGTCACATTTAGTCGTGACTGGAGGTGCAGGCCATTTGTTCCAATATATCAATGGCATTCAGGCGGATGCGGGCGGCACTTGGAGTGGTTTAACTGCGAATGGCGGCACGACCCCCGGCCCCGTAATAGCAAAAGAATATGCGTTTTTTACGACGTACGGTTCTGCTATGAACGGCATAATGGACGAATGCCGATTCGAGAAGACGTACCGTTCCGCCGATTGGGTCTGGGCTAGTTGGAAAAACCAATCCTCGCCCGATTTCTGCTCCTACGGCGCGCCGTCGGCAGTAAACCAGCCGGTTGCGAATAACAAATCTTTTACCTTTCAAAGATCGGGCGATTTAATCACATACAATCTTGCAAAGCCCGCGTTCGTGAGCATTAAATACTACGATCTGCAGGGCCGGACGATCTGCTCTTTTGTAAATAACACGCAGCAAGAGGGAACGCATGTTTATAAATTGCCGGTGGCCTCGCTGCCGCGCAACGTTTACATTCAGGAATTTATCGCCGGAGATTTTGTCAAAAAAGAGCGCGTGTCCGTAAGCATACGCTAATTTTTTAAGGGCGGACGACTCTTGGTCCGCCCTCTTATTATCTGCCTGGGCTTGCAAATAAAATCCCTTCTGTCATGTTGCCATTTCTTATTTTTCTCTTATTCCCCTAAATCCATAAAAGATCGTAAATTTAAATTTGAAAGTGCTTAAAGTATGAAGCAAAAAAAGGTAATTATCTCAGCGGTTTTGGCGGTCTGTTTTTTAAGCGGATTGGTGCTTTTATGCACTCCTCTCCAAAATCCCTTTACCGATCCCAATAATATTCGGATAGAAATACTTTCGAGCACTCTTAGCCCGGGCGATTCCGTCGTTCATACCACCGTCGATTCCGTCATTAACTTTAAAGCCAATATCAATCTGCTCGATCAACAAATCGTTCAAAAAGTTGTGATTACATTCGGTGACGGCGCCGACACCACCATTTTAACCCAATCGGCAACCAACGATACGCTCTCTTTTTTGCATGCTTATTCCACGGCAGATACCTTTACACTTACGGCAACCGCCGTTAGCGGCGACCATCAGAAAACCGGGCACATAACCGTGGTAGTAAAACCGGCTGCCCTTAAATTATTTGCCGTAAGTTACAGCGGCAACGGCAGTACCTCCGGCGTAGCCCCGACCGATTCAAACCATTACCCCAAGAGTGCAACTGTAACCGTTAAGGGTAATACCGGCGCCTTAGCCCAAACTGGTCATGCTTTTAGCGGATGGAGCCGATTAGCCAACGGAGGCGGAAAATCATATCTGGCGGCGGACACATTAATCATGGATTCAGTCGCGCTAATTCTCTATGCCAAATGGACCATAGATACTTTTAAAGTTAGTTTTAACAGCAATGGCGGCAGTGCCGTAGATAGCCAGATGGTCACCTACAATGCCGTGGCCAAGGAACCTGCCATTGTGCCGACCAAGGCGAGCAATGTATTTGCCGGCTGGTATATAAATGCAGCTTTAACCGCTCTTTTTGATTTTACCACGCCCATCATGGCCGATAGAACGCTCTATGCCAGATGGACGGCTGGTTTTAACGTGCTTTACAACGGCAACAACAGCACCGGCGGCAAAGCGCCTGCCGACAGCACCCTGTACACCAACGGGCAAACGGTTACGGTGCAAAACAATAGCGGGCTGCTCGTGCGTGCCGGTTACACTTTTGCAGGCTGGAACACGGCCGCGGACGGCAGCGGAACTTCATATAATGCAACGAATACGTTTACAATAGGAACTGCAAGCGTTACTTTATTTGCCACGTGGACGCCAAATACGTATACCATTACCTTCGACGACCAAAGCGCCACCGTTGCGGTAAATCCTGCTACCAAAACCGTGATTGTACCGGCGACAACGGTTGTTACCTTGCCCACCGCGCCCACCAAAACGGGCTTTACTTTTGGTGGTTGGTTTACGGCAATTAACGGCGGTGGGAAGGCCTTTGCCGCGGATTCCGTGGTAACGGCAAGCGATACGGTTTATGCGCGCTGGATTCCGCCGAACAGCTTTTTGGTCACCTTTAACGACCAAGCGGCCACCACGCCGGTAAATCCTACCAGTAAATTAGTAACGAGCCCGGCCACAACCATTGACGCCCTGCCCACGGCACCGGCTAAAACCGGCTATACTTTCGGCGGATGGTTTACGGCCGCGAGCGGCGGCGGGACTGCCTTTACAGCCACTACTCCCGTAACTGCAAACGATACCATTTACGCCAAATGGACCCAGGACACTTACACCGTTACCTTCGACGCCCAAGGCGCGACTAATCCGGCGACCATTACCGGAGTCACTTATGGCGCAACGGTTACCTTGCCCACTGTACCGGCTAAAACCGGCTTTACTTTTGGCGGGTGGTTTACCGCCGTGAGCGGCGGCGGCACGCAGTTTCTGACAACTACACCCGTAAATGCAAGCCTTACGGTTTACGCGCAATGTATTCAAAACATTCCCAATACCTATTCCGTTACCTTCGACGCCCAGGGCGCCGCCAATCCTACGCCCATAACCGGCGTAGCGTCCGGCGCAACGGTCACGTTGCCCACGGCTCCCGCCAAAACGGGCTATACTTTCGGCGGCTGGTGGACGGCTGCAAGCGGCGGCGGAACTGCCTTTACAGCTACGACACCGGTAATCGCAACTATTACGGTTTATGCGCAATGGACGGCGATTACCTACACGATAACCTTCGACGATCAGGGCGCAACAACACCGGTAAACCCAACAACCAAAACCGTAACCGCCCCGGCCACAACCGTTGTTTCGCTGCCTGCCGCGCCGGCTAAAACAGGCTATACTTTCGGCAACTGGTTTACGGCCGTGAACGGCGGCGGGAATGCTTTTACGGCAACCACTACCGTAAATGCAAGTATTTCGGTTTATGCCAAGTGGACTATTAATACTTACATTGTAAAGTTTAACAGCAACGGAGGAAGCGCCATAGATAGCCAAATAATAAATTACAATTCTTCGGCAACCGAACCGGCCGTCCCGCCAACCTTGGCCGGAAATATATTCGCCGGTTGGTATTCAAACGCGGCGCTTACCGCACTTTTTGATTTTGCAACGCCGATTACCGCCGCAAGAACACTCTATGCCAAATGGACGCCGGTTTACAGAGTGGTTTACAATGGGAATAACAGCACCGGGGGAACAGTCCCGTCCGATGGAAATACCTATACAAACGGCCAGTCGGTTACGGTGCTTGGTAATACAGGAAATTTAACGCGACCCAATTATGCTTTTAGAAACTGGAACACGGCCGCGGGCGGAGGCGGTACCACGTATATTGGTGGAAACACATTTACAATGGGATCTATTAACGATACGCTGTATGCCCAATGGAGGCCTACCTATACCGTAACGTTTAATGGGCAAGGCGGAACGACGCCGACAGCCATTGCCGGAATTGATTCCGGTGCGTTAGCAGGAACTCTGCCGACCTCAACCTTAAGAAGCTACACCTTTACCGGATGGCTTACGCCCTCGAATGGAGCTTTCTTAGCAAGTACCCCGGTAACGGCAAATATAACGGTGCATGCAAATTGGGCCGTTATGGATACCGATGGAAATGTTTATACCACCGTTACAATCGGGAACCAGGTCTGGATGGTCGAAAATTTAAGGACAACTAAATATAATGATGGCACACCGATACTTTTAGTGCCGGATAACGGCGCATGGTTGTCTCACCCCACTTCGCCGGCATATTGCTATTACAACAACACAACCAATACGGATTCAATAAAAAAATTCGGGGCACTATATAACGGGCCTGCGGTAAATACTACTAAGTTGGCGCCTGCGGGCTGGCATGTGCCGGATACGACCGAGTGGAACACCCTCCAGAATTATTTAATTGCCAACGGATATAATTATGACGGATCGACAACGGGCAATAAAATCGCAAAAGCCTTGGCGGCGAAAACGGATTGGGATACAATCTCAAATCCTGGCGCCATCGGCAATGATTTGAAAAAAAACAATAGCAGCGGATTCAGCGCCCTCCCAGGCGGAATGAATGACGGACATTCCTTTGGTGTGGGAGACTACGGGTTTTGGTGGAGCGCTACGGCATATGGCGGACCCAACGGGTCTTATTATATTGGTCTTTACCATAGTTTAAGTTCTACGTATATTAATGCAGATGGTAACTACAGGGGTATGTCGGTCCGGCTGATCAGGGATTATTGAAGAAAAGAACAATTCCGCATGTCATTTCCAAAATAATCTTTTCATCGTTTGCGCAGAGGAGCGGCAGCATGTATTCATCCGAAGATTTTGACGAAATCATTAGAATATTCAAGAAATACATACCCGATCTTAAGGCATTATATCTGTTTGGAAGTTACGCAACCGGCACTGCAACCGAAAAAAGCGATGCGGACATAGCCGTCATAGTCGGAAAAAAGCCTGATTGGGAAGAGCGACATAAATTACTCAACAACCTTTGGAACGAGCTGGGCGAGAAACGATACTTGGTGGATATAATTATTAAACAAGAAACCGATTTTGAAAAAGACAGGGATTTAACGGTAACATTGTCACATACTATCGTCCATGAAGGAAAAGTTTTATGGAAAAAAGCCGCTTGATCGATATCGTTCGTCAATGGACTATCAAAGCCGATCATGATTTGGAAATTGTGCGCATACCTTTGCCGATGCGGCAGCGACCCTCGGCATAAAAAATGAGATTATCGGGCAGAGTTCCGGCAATACCCGCGTTCAGGAATGGATTATTCCCTGGGGCCAGGTCGGTTTTCCGGGTCTGGCATCGGTGCCGAGCCTGGGCACAATGACGGCCATCAATTTCGGGTATAACGATGTCGACGTGGGCATGACGAGCGGCGTAAAAGCTTTACGCGTAGGGAAAAACGGCGATCCCGGCGGTTCCTGCCTCGGGGCATGCGATCCTAACCATCCCAACTGGCAGAACATCCAGTATGGCCCCACGCTGGAGACCGCCACCTCCGGTTGCACCTGGGCCATGGATGGCGTTATCAACAAAATGTCCCGCAGCTCTCTGCAAAACTCTCAAGTTGTCAAGAGTGAATATTTTTCGCTGAACGGCAAACGCCTCGATGTTAAAAACGGCGTTCTGGGTGTGGCGCGGAATACGATCGTTATTAATCGCACGGTAAATGCAAACGGTGTCGTGCATTCCGCACTTGTCGTAAAATAGTCGCGGAATGTGCCCGGCGAGGAGCGTCCCTTCTTACGCTCCTCGTTTTTTTTATACTTGTTTTGGATGCGATTGTTTAATAAACTTAAGAGAAACGATTGTGGCGGGAATTTTCGCGAGGGGTAACCATGTCAAAATTATCAAATAATAGAACTCGCTGCACTGCCGTATTGTTTAAATTAAACGCTTTAATTTTTCTTATTATTGCGGCAATGGTCGTCACGGCGCAAACACCCCCCTATGGCGTAAGCGCCATGCTGCGGCTCGATAGCCTTCCATATCTGTCGTCGATCATCTCCGCCGGACAGCAATCAAGTTATGACCGCTCCGGCGGCAACGATGATTCAAAGCACTTCCTTTACGCCGGAGGTGGAGAAAACGTCATGCTCGACC
>JAQUMP010000050.1 GCA_028718065.1 Chitinivibrionales bacterium
GAAATCATCAGGGGTAGCGTCCGCCGTTCCGCACCCACCGGCATTAGCGAGGGAGTGAAGGGAAGATCGAAATATTGGTATCGACCGTCCACCACGCTGTAATTCTCAATTTCCACGGCGAATTGTTCCAACCCCGGATAGGTGTCGAACCGGGTTGTCAAACCGGACACGGGACGCGCGCCTTGGGCGACACTGGACACCAATTCCTGGTAATAACGGCGTTTTTCTTCCGGCGGCAATTCCGAGAAATATCGGTTCTTCGCATTGTAGCTGTTACCGTAATAATGCCGCACCACATTCACCCGGGCCTTGCCACTATCGGTCATAGAAAGTTGAAACACTGTTTCCGTCCTGTCCGAACAGTTTTTGGCGGACCGGATTACTTCATAACTCCGACTGGAAAGTACCAACCCCAAGCGTCCGTCATCGGGCGTGGAACCGAGCTTGGAATACTGGTCCGCATCATTCAGATAGTAGATATCACCATCCAGACTAATTTTAACCAAGGGCATTTGGAAAAGATTGGCCAGTGGGAATTCTTTGGCAACATTAGTAAGCTTCTTGATGGATGGAAGGTTTGAGGCCAGCACGAATTCTGGATGAAACCCGGCCACGGATAACATCGCGTATAGCAGGATGGCGCAATCCGCGGCATGGCCATAACCATCTGTCAACGTCGTATCGGCGGCGGAAAGTTCGCCCAACGGCAGATCAGTGAAAGCGGGCCCAGCCATGCGGATGGAACGGGCGACGTAATCACGAATCGTTTTTACGGTTCCCTGTTTGGTTTTGCTTTGGCTGGTTAATTGACGAACCAGCACCTCGGTTTTAGAACGCTTCCGTGAGCGATCGAGCATGGTATCGTTCAGGTCTTTCAAATAAGAGTTCATATCTCCGACGAAATAATCCACGCCGGCGCTGTAAATCCAATCCGGGGGAAGTTGGGATTCCGCCGGCAATGCTTGAATATGGTCCGCGTGCCATTGGAATGTCTGCCCGTGATCGTCGTGTGTGGCTTCCTCCTTAATAAGTGATGGCTTACCGCTGACCATTTTCAAAATCTTGATATCCCGGGGGGCTGCCAAACGAAACGATTTCTGATCGAGTTCATCCGACAGTTGGAACGATTCATGGCCGGAAAGATATGCCCTGCTCTTACTGGTGATTTCAAACTCCACTTCGATGGTGGAACCAATTTCCACGCCGGGCAGATTGGCAACCAATATTTTCCCGCCGGTATAGCGTTTGGCGGACGCGTTCCAGCCGGCATCCATTACATTCATTTCGTTGGCGGCAATTTCCTGACTCTGCCCTGTCTTTGAAATCACCACGCCACGGATGAGCTTGGCTTCCTGCGTAGCGGGATTATAATCAATCTTTACCTCGGCCTCCCGGACCTTGCCGGCATAATTGAGAATGCGTTTGGAGTATTTCACCTTGTAAACCGCCGTATGGGCATCGGTTACATCCAGCTCCTTATCGCTCTTTAAAATCTCTGCATCGGACTGCACTGCCAAGTTCGTCGCAGAATCAATCCTTGTCTCGGGCGGCGTAGGCGATTTATTCACCATAGCCATAACTGGCGCTTTGCGCCCGTCGTAGTCCAGGGCTTTCAAGGTTAGCTTGAGTTTTAAATATTGTGCAGGGGAGAACTCGACCGCTTTCAATTTAAATTCCCGCGAACACTCCAGCATCCCATTCGTGAAGCTAAAATTGCGCCGGTAGCTAAGACTTTCATCATCAATGGGGGGACATGCGGGCATGGACACAGCCGCAATAAAATTATCGGCCAGCTTGAGGGAAACGTCCTCACGTAAACCGCACGCATAATAAGTCCGCATCGGATATTTCCGTTTCTCCAAGCCCGCTCCGCCCAGAATAAAATTTATTACCCCGAGATGTTTGCCGATCCATGGTGCCACTACCACCGCTTTGCCGCCGCCTGAGGCCGTCATACCCTCCACAGAAAATTCAATCTCCGCCCTCACAGGGACTGAAACATCGAGCATGTCCTTAGGCATCAGCTTGAGCGACTTCAAGCGGGCACCAGGCAGAGTCTGCTTGAGGTTGCTTTCGAAAAATCGCCTGATGTCATCGGGTTTCAGATGAGAAAAGTAATTCCGATATTGATCGTCGTTGACGCCCCCGAAGAGCAATTCCGATTTCGCTTCCAATCGGCCGTTGGCACCCAAGATGCCGGTCGTCTTCACCTGCATCATATGATTTTCCGGCGGCAGGATAGGACTGACCATGAGGTGCTCCCCTTCGGGTCGGCATACCAAATAACTCTGGTCACAATCATAGGAAGGCAGCAAATCCCGCGTGTGCTCGTCGGTCGGGTCCATGAGCGTATATTCTCCCGCCTTCAATTCCACGCAAACAATGGCGTGATTGAAAAACGGATCGGCTACCTCAGGGTCTTGTTTGGAACCAAGGCTGATCAGCACAGGATAAGAATTGAATCCGGCTGTCCGCAACATCGCCACAAGCAACGCGGCTTTGTCCCGACAGACGCCGTATTTTTTGTCGAACGTGATCTTTACGTCGTGCGGCTCGAAGCCCGGCCGGTCCTTTTCCGGCGTAAGTCCCATGTAACGGATATTTTTGGAGATGTGATAAAACACCGCTCTGACCTTGTCCAAATCGGTTTTCATGCCGACGGTCAAATCCGCTACGGTTTGTTTCATCTCGGGCGTTGTGGCCTCCAGATGCGGGCGGCTTAAATCCCAATACCATTTTGACACCGACCGCCAGTCGGGCACAGTGCTGACCAGCAGACGTTGTAAAACCATTTCGTAGGGCGGCATGGAAGGTTCTGCAAACATACGCGGCACATGGTTCACTTCCCAATGATGGATCACCGTGTTGCCGTCACCGGCTCGGGTCGAATGCTTTATCGTACCGGGAATCTCGTCCCGCAATACCATGCTTTTCAAGGGTCGTTGCGCCGGGGCTTGGATTTCATAGGAAATATGCCGGATGTAACCATTGCCCTCAAACACATTCTCATCGGAAAATTCACCGGGAATAATGGAACGCAGAATCGTCTCGCGGGTAATGGCATGGACCATGTCACCGATTTCCAGTTGAGGAATGTTCACCTGCAGCAAACGACTGTTGGGATCGTAAATGTTCATCGCCATCTGACGGTTATCGATGGTCTCTTTCGAGTTCGCCGTCAAGTCCACAGTAACCACAGAAGCATCAGGCTTTCTCACCTCAAGCTTGACCACCTCCGCCGTCGAATAGGGTAGCATGAAATTCAGGGTGATCGTCCGATTGTTTCGCTTCCCTTTTTCCGTCAGAACTTTGACAAAGGACTCATCCTGCATCTCAGCGGTGCCGTCAGACCGGTATACCCGCATCATTTTCTTTTCAACCGTCGCCTCGTCACAATCCGGAAATTTTGCCGGCGTGATTTCAGCCGCCGCGGTTAAAACTTTTCCCGCATCAATGAACGACCAGGTGTTGCCCGAATAACGATTGGCCGTTTCAGCGGCCGCCGACCACGTTACCGTAATAATTAAAACCGGCAACAGACTGCGAAGATGGGATAAAAAATTAAATTTCATAAAAATTGGACGGAATGATTAGTAATTGTTTTCCGAAGGTGGACTGTTTAAAAAACTTGCTTTACAATCATTCTGTTTTTGCCCTGGTATGATGGCCCAGGGAATCGACCACTCCGTTTCCTATTTGCTAAAATATCTGTTTACGGGGTGCAAATCAAGAGAATGAGGACGTTGACGACGAGCAAAACGAAACGGCAAGCTAAAAAAACAATTTTTGTCGGTTCCCATTCTCCCTACGCTCTTACCCAAACTACATTTGGTCAACCTTTTCAATCAAGCTCTGGCTAACTCTTTTCTTTAGTGTCCTTGAAGCCTGAAAAATCGACATGGTATCCTGCAGAAGCATCGGTCCTCTTTTGCCGGCAGTTATCACGTTCTGAATTATCCACTACTGGAGCGCCGGAAGTGGATGTCAAGTTTTGTTTGTCAGCCATAGGAAGCTCCTTTCTTTTTGCCAAAGCACAATTGCTTATTGAGAACGCCATTTACCTTAATGGCGTCTTCTAAAAATATAGGTTATTATTGTCACCCCTATTATAATAAAAAAACCCCAGAAAAACCAATATTGAAAATCAAGATTTTTAGCAAAAAAGAAAACGACTATTGCTACAACCACCAATATTCCGGCAAATGTTATCATTATTATTTATTGCCCTTTTTATCGCAAACAACCACCTCAATGTTTTTTCAGATATGCAAACGATACAAGTATGGCTATCAGTAAAGGTCCTGTAAGTGAAAGCAAAGATAAGCAAGTCAGATCCTTTTCTGGATTCTTGAAACCATACACAACCAGCACAATCAAAAGTATTGAAGAAATTATCCCTGCCCATAGCAATGCTTCCCCTGCAAATCTATTGGCCTTAAACCAGATTTGATCATTACTCATAGTCTTGGGTGTTCGAAATCCATAAAAATCATTTCTGGATATTGAACCTTTGATCAATGGTATTGATAAACCGACTATGAGAAGGGAGGCCACCAACAGCATTAAAGGCATGGTATAGGACATGTTGTATACTTTTTTTTGTTGTGATTTTACGATACAGTTAGCTGGCCGGGCAAGATCAGTCAGCGTTAATACTCCACATTGTTTTGCTTAAAATCATGACGAGACCCCGAACAGCGGCATTGAGCTTTAAGGTATCGAACCCATGTCGGTTGATCCGTCATTCACGATTATGATCTCTGAGCGCCGGTGAAGGTCCGCGGGAATAATGGCGTCGCACACTGCACCGATACCGGCCTCCTCGTTATAGACGGGAATGACAATCGAGACAGTTTTTTCGGGATCCATCGGCATTTTTCCTTCTTTATGACCCCTCGAAAAAACCCTTCTCTTTTCCCGGTAGGTGTTCTGCAATTTTTGGATCAAGGTCCACCCGCGGGGACCTTAGAATTTGTTTTGCAAACGGAATCAGATGTTGCGTTTAGATAGATGAGCAGAAAAGATCACTGTCCGAGCGGAGGAGCACGGCTATGGTAAGCTGAGGAATATTCACTTATCTTGCTTTGGCAATTAAAAACAGCCACTCCAAGGAATGCGGTCACCAAAAATATGAGACAAAAAACAACGGCTGCTTCGGCAGGCTGACTTTGAATTTGACAAAGGGTGCAATCGGGGTGTTCTTTACCATCAGTATGGTGGTGGCTTGGAAGGATAACTCCGAAAAACAAAATCAGAAATAGCGCAATGCAAATTGAAAAAAAGCGCGGGAGTTTATTCCCCGATAAAACCGAAGAATTGACAGGTAGTATCATAAATGTTTGAATCTTTAAAATTTACCAGGCACATCCGACTCAAAACAATATAATATATTCTTGCCCACGAATTATTGATTGCAATCGTCTGAATAGGACAGGAAAATGTATTTCGAAAAAAAACAATATGTCGTAGGTATCCTCCGTGGGGGCAAAGAGAACTGTAAATTGAGGTTGCAATTCTTTTATATTATTACACCTGTTCTGCCTGTGACAACGATTGCATTCGCAAATTAGAAGGAGGCCAGCATGTTCATAAGAATCACGGTTCTCGAGTTCGATCCCGCCAATGCTTCAGAGGTAGAGCGCTTCTGGAGGGAACGGTCGCGTCCGTCTGCCTTATCCCAAAAAGGTAATCTGGGGGCCAAGGCCTTCCGCGTGGTCCATGCACTAGGACAAATGATAATGGTGGGCGAATGGGAAACCAAGGAAGAAGCGGAAACCTACCTTCAAAGTCCGGAGCACGTTGCGCTCAATGACGGCCTCGCCCCGTATTTAAAGGGATGCCTTGTACGTTATGTAGGTGAAAGCGTCGACTAATGCCTTATACGGGGTTGCTTCACGAAACTGACAAAGTCGTAATCAAATGTCTTTTAAAAGCAAAAGCCCAATTTTGCAGTCTCCCCGACTGCAATTGCGGTCCCTGGGTTCCAGCCGTCTGGGGATCGCCGGGCATTATAAAGGGAAATAAATGTCCAATATCAACAAGCATGATCTTATTGTCGACGTTTCAAAAGTGACCGGGATCACTCAGGCTGATACTACAATCGGTATTGAGGAATTACTAAAAACGATTTCCAAATTTCTGGAAACCGGCCAGCATATCGAGCTTAGGGGGTTCGGGACGTTTTATACAAAAATCCGCAAAGCCCGGCCTGCCCGAAATCCCAAAACGGGCGAGGTCGTACCGCTCCCGCGCCGTGTCGTTCCACTTTTTAAATACAGCCACGAGCTGAAAGGAAAGATTGCTACGGAGATGATGGGCGCACCTTACGAAACGGGAAAAATCGACCGATAAGTGACCGATTTTTCTCGACTAATTGACCGAAATGGAATCGTCAACCAAAATCCGCCCTTTTAACCTTAGTAAAAATCATTATCGGGCGTACCGCACGGAGGGGGACCCTACCTCCATCTCTAAGAAAGCTTCTCTGGACACGCTAACGTACGTTATATTCCGTTTTCTGCGGTGGCTCCTATATAATTTCCCTTAAATTATATTAGTAAAATGGATGACCTTCTTGATTTATATAACAATGCCCCCTGTGGGTTCCATTCCCTTGATAAAAATGGGGTCTTTGTTTATATGAATGATACGGAACTTGCATGGTTGGGATATACAAGGGATGAAGTCATAGGAAAATTAAAATTCACCGATGTTGTGACCGAAAAAGGACAAATTTTTTTCAATAATAATTACTCCAGTTTACCGCAAATCGGGAAGATAAAAGATCTTAAATTTGAAATGGTTCGTAAAGATGGAACAAAATTCCCTATAATTTTGAATGCGAATGCGAAAAAGGATAGTGCCGGTGAGTTTATTAATAGCCGAGCTACAATCTTCGATATTTCCCAGTTGGAAAAGGTGGAAATGGCTTTACGGGAAAGCGAGGAGCATTATCGCAATATATTTGAAAATGCACCCGTAGGTATTTTTCATTCTTCGCTCGAAGGGAAGTTCATCGACGCAAATCCAATGATGGCCAAGATATTAGGTTATGACTCAGTTGAAGAGCTCATTGAATCAACTAAAGATAAAAACGTCACTGATGTTTTTTATGTTGACAAAGAAAACCGGGACCTCTTTGTAGCCAAGGTATTAAATTCTGACAAGTGGGAGTCATTCGAGAATCGCTATTGCCGAAAAGATGGCAGGATCATCACGGGGAAGCTGGCTTTTCGCACATTTATCCAGCCGGGAAACGGCCTTCGGGCAATTGAAGGATTTATTGAAGATATTACCGAACGTAAACAATCTGAACAGGCAATACTTACCGCGGAAAGACTTGCAAGTTTGGGCTTGCTGGCAGGAGGAATCGCCCACGATTTCAATAACCTTTTAGGCGGCATTTTTGGATATATCGATCTGGCCCGTTCCATATCAAAAGAGGAGAAGACCAAAGAATATCTTAATGCAACGCTTGCTACGATGAACCGCGTCCGGGCGCTTACTCTGCAACTCCTCACTTTTGCCAAGGGCGGTTCTCCGATGCAAAAATTAACGCCCCTAATTTCCTTTATTAAAGAAACAGCCCAATTCGCGCTAAGCGGTTCGAATATTTCGTGTCAGTTTTCACTTCCGGAAGACCTATGGCCGTGTAACATTGACAAAAACCAAATCGGCCAGGTTATTGACAACATTGTCATTAATGCCCAACAGGCAATGCCTAACGGCGGGGCCATTGATATAACCGCCAAAAATATTTCTCTTGGAGAAAAAGAACATTCTTTTCTAACCAAAGGCAATTATGTAAGAATATCAATCAAAGATTCCGGCATCGGCATACCCAAGGACATCATGCCCCGTATTTTCGACCCATTCTACACCACAAAAGCAAAGGGCCACGGCCTCGGTCTTGCAACATGCTATTCAATCATCAATCGTCATGGCGGATGCATCGAGGTGGAGTCTGAACCGGGCAAGGGCAGTATATTCCATGTTTACCTCCCCGCTTCAACGGAATCCTTGGTCGTGGAACCCGCCACCCTCAGCAGGCACAAAGGCAACGGTACAATTATCATCGTGGATGATGAGGAAACGATGCGCACGGCAGTTCAGGAAATGCTGGAATCGCAAGGGTATACCGTGGCATGTAAAAAGGATTGCAGGGATGCCATTAATCTCTTTATCAATGAATTCAATGCCGGACACCGGTTTACCGCAATGATTTTTGACCTTACCATTCCCGGCGGTATGGGAGGAAAAGAAGCTGTTGCTGAGATCCGGAAATTGGACAAGCAAGTACCGGTTTTTGTCATGAGTGGCTATTACGATGATTCCGTGATGAAAAATCCCGGCGAATATGACTTTACCGCAAGTATTTCCAAACCATTCACCGTCGCGGAGCTTTCGGAAATGCTGAATAAGAATTTGAAAATAACAGAAAATCAAAACCTATCCTAGAAAAAAGCTTTCCAATGTTCCGCGAGGGAAGGTTGCTGAAAACGGCTCCCATTCGTTCGGCTAATTCCATCCAATACGATACTTAATCTTTATCTCTTTTCCGCTGGAAGCCAATCAGAAAGTGCTTCCCCGTGAACCTTTGAATTTTGACGCATATTAAAAATTTCCTTGACCCACTTCTCAATTTCAGAATTGAATTAGTCGAGACCGATTCGGAATCTTGGGTGGTCCTCTATACAGGCTGATTTTCGAATAATAGACCCCTTTAAGGTTCACGGTCCTGGTCGCAAATCCATCAACCTACCAATCAAGACCCCTTTCACTACGAATACTTCCGTATTTGACAAGAAGCGCCTAAATAGCTATTTTGCATTAAAGCGTTCTTTAAAAGCCATCAGGAGGGACCAACATGGGAATCCGTATCACGGTCATTGTCGGGGTGCTTGTCGCGGCTTCGGTTATTTCCTTGCCTGCGCAACAAAGGGCGGCCTTTAACCTTTCCAAGGGTGAAACCCGTCAGGGCTTCTTTGTGCGCATGAAGAACGACACTATCCATCTCGAGACCGCAGGCTCCGACAGCGTCCGCGTGGAGCGGGCCTTTCACAAATCGTACTTTAAGCGCATAAAATTTGACAAAGGAGATACGGTCAACCTTTCGGCCTCTAATGTCAATGCATTCACCGACGGATAGGGCGACGAAGGCGTTATCGCGGTCATTAATCCCAAAAAGCCGCTCCGCCGCCAACAGCACAACCCACGACATGGTGGCCGGGAAAGAGTGCGCCTTCCGCCTCTACCGGGACTATAAAAAAGTAACAACGACGGATGCGCGGAATTTAATCACCAACAAATTCCTCACTACCACCCAGGTTGAATCCCCGCACCATTTTTATTTTTAGGCCCCAAAGCAAAAGCGCAGATCGGCATTCAACCTTTGAACGACCGGGGACATAGTTGACACTTTAGTCCGGGTACATGGTTGACACTTTACTTTAAGATTCTTTTCCTGGATTTCTGGGGATTATTTTAAATTGGTCTTCAAAGAAGCGCCCCAGATAGACAGGACCAAAATAAACTTCGTAGATTCCATTGTCAATTTCCTCAAAACCAATAAATTCTTCTCCAAGCGTATGACTTGCTCTGACCCAACGGTGTTTCCAGCGCACTCCGCCGTTTCTGCTGACTCTTCGGACCTGAAAATGTCCGGGATATTCCATGGGAGGAAGCTTATTTGGCATCTCACGGCAAGATGGTTTATAGAGTTCGGCCGGCATTTTCATGTTCAAAGCTTCATGAGGTCGTTCCGTATTAAATTCCTGCACGAATTTATTGAACCTGAGTTGTTGTTGGGCCAGATTTCTTGCGGGTGGCCGAGTAGTTTCGTTTTTTAGGGTTTTATGCATTCTCTCGTGGCGTCCATTTTGTTGGGGTTGCCCCGGTTCAATGAGTTCAGGAATAATTCCCAGCCGAATCCACCAGATAGAGAGCCGAGAAAGACGGCCCAGAGCGGTAGAGGCGAAAGGAGCGCCATTGTCGGTCTTGATACGATCGGGCAATCCATAGGTTTTGAAAAGTTTGGTAAAGAATTTTTTGGTATCTACGGTAATTGGTCTTAGCAGGCCATGACAGCCAAGAATATAACGGCTGAAATCATCGGTAACGGTAAGTGGGTAACAATAAAGGCCGTTTTGGGTTTTAAATTCACCTTTGTAATCTGCGGCCCAGAGAACGTTGGGTTTATCCGGATCGGTAACCGGCTTACCGGGATGAACAAGAGGCGGCCGACGGCGGTGTTTTGTTATAAGGCCGTTTCGCTGGATAATATCACAGATTGTAGAGCGAGCCGGAATGACTAAGCCAAGATTTTTACGCCGGAATATTTCATCAAGCTTTTTTGCACCCCAAGTGGGGTGAATTCGCCGGATATCAACCAAGATTTGCTCGACTTCCGGGGGCGTTTTGTGGGGGCAGAAACGCGGACGACGGGATTGCCTGATCCGCTCCAAAATGACCGCTCAATCCGCCTGAATTTGACCGCCGAATCCGGATCAAAATGACCGATCAATCCGGTTCAATTTGACCGGCAAATCCGCCTTTATTTGACCGGACGATCGATTTTTCAGAAAGCGTTCTCGGATTAACCTATTTCGTCTTCTTTCGAGATTTAAAACCATCGAAAGGGGACGGTATGAGCAGAGGGAGAACGCCCATGCGAAAGATTCGCCAGGTACTCACGTACCGATTATTAAAGAACATCAGCGCCGAGCAGACGGCCCTGGCGCTGTCGCTATCCAAAGGCAGCGTTATAAACTACCTGGAACGTTTTGAGCGGTCAAAGCTTCCCTGGCCGTTGCCTGAAACTCTTACCGATACGGCCCTTGAGCTGGCGCTGTTCCCGCCATCGCCACCGTCACCAGATTCGCCCTTTGAGCCGCGCCCCGATGTCAATTACATTGAGAAAGAACTTGTCCGTCCCCACATGACGCTGCAACGGTTGTGGGAAGAGTATGCCGACCAACATCCCAATGGTTTGAAGCGCACGGCGTTTTATGATTTCGTGACCAGAAATCGGCCGCCGGAGCTTACCATGAAGATGATTCATAAAGGTGGCGACAAAGTGTTTTCCGATTACTCCGGCGACGGGCTGGAGTATATCGATCGCCGGACCGGAGAAATCATCCCGGTTGATCTTTTTGTCTGCGCCTGGGGTGCCAGCAGCTTCACGTTCGCTGAAGGAAGCACAAGCCAGAAGACGCGTGATTTTGCACTTTCGCATGTACACAGCCTTAACTACTTCGGCGTTGCACCGTTCGCCTTTGTTCTGGACAACACCAAAAGCGGCGTAAAGAAACCCGACCGGTGCGACCCTGTCGCCAATCCCGTCTATGGAAAGATGGCCGAGCATTATCATGTGGCGTTTCTTCCGGCACGAGTGCGAAAGCCTCAGGATAAAGCGGTTGTCGAAAGCGCTGTTTTGCAGGCCCAGCGTTTTATCCTGGCGCGGTTGCGCAACCGGCAGTTCTTCTCGCTTGACGAAGTGAACGAGGCAATACGGGAAGAACTGGAAGCGCTCAATAACCGCCCGATGAAAGAATACGGCGGCCAGACGCGACAACAACGTTTCGAAGCGTTGGACAAGCCGTATGCCCAGGAACTGCCTGCCGAACCCTTCAAGATATCACGCGTCAAGCTCGACGTGCTGGCCGGTCATAATTACCACATCCGGTTCGAGGACCATTTTTACAGCGTACCGTATAATCTCGCCATGTGCCGGGTAGATATTTATCAGATCGGTCCGATTATCGAAATTTATCATGATAATATCCACGTCTGTCGGCATCAGGCCGGAGCTCCAAACTACGGTTATACCACGATCACGGAGCACATGCCGCCAAACCATGCGTTCGTCAAGGGCTGGTCTAAAGAATGGTTCATTGCAAAGGCCTCTGAAATCGGACCGGCAACCGCCGAGGCAGCCTCGCAAATCATGATCGCACGTTACCATGTCCAGCAGGGCTGCAACGCCGTCATGGGC
>JAQUMP010000051.1 GCA_028718065.1 Chitinivibrionales bacterium
ACCGCCATCGCACACGGCGCGACCGGCAAAGGCAACGACCAGGTGCGGTTTGAGCTTACGATCATGGCGTTGGCGCCGCAGTTAAAAATTATTTCACCCTGGAAAGATCCGAAATGAGACATGCATTCGCGCGAGGAGATGCTGGAGTATGCCGCGCGTCATAATATTCCGGTGGCGCAATCTAAAAAAAGGATTTATTCGGAAGACCGCAATATCTGGCATATCAGCCACGAAGGCGGCGTGCTGGAAAGCCCGGCCAATGAACCCCCCGACGATGTTTATACTTTGTCAAAAACCATCGAACAGGCGCCCGATACTGCCGCCTACGTGGAGATCGGGTTTGAAAAGGGCGTGCCGACCGGCATAAACGGAAAACAGTATAATCCCGTGGAGCTTCTGCGGCAGCTCAACGCACTGGGCGCCCAGAATGGCGTGGGTCAGCTTGACATGGTAGAAAACCGGCTGGTGGGGATCAAGTCGCGTGGGGTTTACGAAACCCCCGGCGGCGCCATCTTATACGCCGCTCACCGGCAGCTCGAATGCCTGGTGCTGGACCGCGACACGCTGCATTACAAGGACATGCTCGGACTGCGCTACGCGGAACTGGTTTACTACGGGCAGTGGTTCTGCACCTTGCGCAGGGCGCTGGACGCCTTTGTGGACGTTACCCAACAAAACGTTACCGGAAGGGTCCGGCTAAAACTTTACAAAGGAAATATCCGGCCCGCGGGCGTTTGGGCCGATAAATCCTTGTACGTCGCCGACCTGGCGTCGTTTACGGACTCGCTCGCCTACGATCAGAAAGACGCAACCGGATTCATTAAACTCTTCGGCCTTCCCATGAAAGTCGCGGGAATGGTCGATCGTAAAAAGTAAGCCGTAAGGGCTTTTATGGAGAACACCGAAGCAGTTATCGTTGCGGCCGGGGCCGGCGCGCGTCTCGGCGGTCTTACCCCCAAGGCCTTTGTGCCGCTCGCCGGAAAACCGCTTTTTGCGCATTCATTGGCGGCCTTTGACGCGCATCCCGCCGTGCGACAAATCGTTTTGGTGGTCCCGCCGCAGCATCAGGATTATGCCAGAAATTTTGTCAACGCTTGCACCTGGCGCGTACCGGTAAAGATCGTGGTGGGCGGGCGCCATCGCCATCAATCCGTTTATAACGGGGTCGCGGCGACCGGCAATGATTGTTTTTGGGTCATGGTGCATGACGGCGCCCGCCCGTTTGTAAGCCAGGAGATAATCGACGCCTTACTTGACAAAGGCGATTCCTGGGCCTGCGCCGTAACGGCCGTTCCCGAAACCGACACGATCCGGTATTTCAGCGGCATGCAGGTGCTCGATACCATCGACCGCGGCAAGGTGGTGCGCATCGGCACGCCGCAGCTCTTTAATAAAGATCTTCTGCTTAAGGCCTTCGGCTTTGCCGAAACCCTGCCGCAGCCGCCGACGGACGAAGCCGAACTCATGAAATCGGCCGGGCATATAGTGGGGTTGGCCTGGGGCGATCCGCTCAATTTTAAAATAACCGCTCCGGCCGATCTGGAGCTTGCGGAGGCCATCTGTGCGCGACGTAATGCGCTGCGCCTGGGCGGATAGCGATCCGGTTTATCGCGCCTATCACGACAACGAATGGGGCATACCCGTTCACGACGACAAAAAACTTTTTGAAATGCTCGTGCTGGAATGCTTTCAGGCCGGTCTTTCTTGGATAACCATTCTGCGCAAAAGGCCCTTTTTTACCAAGGCGTTTTGCGGGTGGGACTTTCGCAAAGTGGCCGCCTTTTCCGCGGCGGACATGCGCCGCCTGCTTGCCGATACAAACATCATCCGCAACCGACTTAAAATATACGCCGCAGTTGCCAATGCGGCCGCCTTTATCGCCGTGCGCAAGGAATTCGGCAGCTTCGACCGGTATCTCTGGCAGTTTACAGGCGGTAAAACGCTCCGTCCTCAACATGCTTACAAGACGGTTAACGATATTCCCACGCATTCGCCCGCATCCGATTCCCTGAGCGCCGACCTTAAAAAACGCGGGTTTTCGTTTGTGGGCCCGGTGGTCTGCTACGCGTTTATGCAGGCGGTCGGCATGGTGGACGACCATTTGGCGAACTGCTATAAATATATCGCCTCAAAAAATCCCCGTTAAATTTCCTTCCTACGCCAATCCCTCGCCGCAACGCTCTTGAAATTTTTCCTTCATAAAAGTACAATATCATCTGCACGCATGTTGGTTACCTGTTCGGAGGGAATTAATGGACGATCTGCGAATTCCAGTTGTTCCGCTCGAGGCGGAGGTGTTGCTACAGGACGGCAAACGCATCCACGGACGGATGTTTCTGCCCACGGCCGCATCACTGCACAGCGGATCGATGCGCCCGATGGAGTGGCTTAACCTGCCCACGGCCTTCTTGCCGTTCCTGCCGGATAAAGAAACCAAACCTATAATTTTAAATAAGCAACAGGTCGTCGTACTGACGGTCGCCGCAGAACAGGACAAAGGCGATCTGCCGGAGAATACGCCGGTGCCTTCCCGGCACGTGGCCCTGGAACTTGACATTGCAAGTCTGGACGGCACGCTTATGATCGAAATGCCCGACACGCAGATACGCGTTCTGGACCTGCTTAACAGCCCGGACGCATTTGTTACCCTTTGCAAAGACGATCGCCACCTTCTTGTCCGCAAAGAACACATTATACGCGTGCGTGAAATCGGGGAGGAATAAATGCAGGTGCTGTGTCCTTCGTGCGGTTTTGCGCTTACCTTAGACGAAGCGCGTATCCCCGACCGTCCTTTCGGTGTGCGTTGCCCTAAATGTCAATTCGGGATCCAGTTTCCCGGGCGGCAGGAAACCAATAGTTTAGGCGGCGTGCAACCGCTGGAGCCCCAGCAGGAGCCGCAGCACGAACTGCCGCCGCTGCCGACCTCCGGTCCCACTGCCGAAATCGACCGGCTGCTCTTTTCGCTGGTTTCGTCCAAAGCGTCGGATTTGCATTTATGCGCGGGAATTCCGCCGATGCTGCGCATGGACGGCGAAATGCAGCTTTTGCCCGATAGCAGGCCCTTATCCCACGAAGAGATCGAACGCATACTCCTGCCCATGGCGCCGCAGCGCAACCGGGAGGAATTTAAAAAGCGGCACGATACCGATTTCGCCTACGAAATTAAAGGTCTGGCCCGGTTTCGCTGCAATTTTTTTGTGGACCGTAAAGGCATGGGCGGCGTATTCAGGGTGATCCCGCACAAAATTATTACGGCCGAGGACATGGGGCTTTCGCGGGAAATCCTTAACTTATGCCATTTGCCCAAAGGCCTGGTTTTAGTGACGGGCCCCACCGGTTCCGGAAAGTCAACCACCTTATGCGCGCTGGTCGATTATATCAACCGCAACCGCACCGACCATGTTATTACCATCGAAGATCCGATTGAATTCGTGCACGAAAACAAGCGTTGTCTTATTAATCAACGCCAGGTTTTCGAGCATACCGATTCGTTCAAAGACGCCCTGCGCGCCGCGCTGCGCGAAGACCCGGACATCGTGCTGGTGGGCGAGATGCGCGATCTGGAGACCGTTTCCATCGCCATCGAGACCGCCGAAACCGGCCATCTGGTTTTCGGCACGCTGCATACCTCCACGGCGCCGTCGACCGTGGACCGCATCATCGACCAGTTTCCCGCCGACCGGCAGCAGCAGATCCGCGTGATGTTGGCGGAAAGTTTAAAAGGGGTTGTGAGCCAGATGCTCTGCAAAAAAATCGGCGGCGGACGCATTCCGGCGCTGGAGGTTTTAATCGGCACGATTTCGGTTTCCAATTTAATCCGCGAGAGCAAGACCTTTCAGATTACCTCCGTCATGCAAACCGGCCGGCAATTGGGCATGTGTACCATGAACGATAGCCTTTTAGAACTCGTCAGAAAAAAAATAGTTGCACCCGAAGAGGCCATGAACAAGGCGCTTGACAAGGGCGGACTCATGACCATGTTTACGAAAAACGGGATTGTCCTGCCGAGTTCTCGCTGATTTCCGCCGGTGGATTATTTAAGGGGCCGCAGCACCTATATTTTCCTGTGAAGCAAGCTTATGTTCGGACGGCGAAGGCGGAAAAAAACGGTTGAAAGATAGGCGTCTGTAAAGATAATCTTTATAAACACCCACCCGTTCCTGAAAAAAGAAAACCTATCTGTTCGTTAAAGGAACGGTGACGGGCTCAACCTTGGCTGCACCAAACCGAAGGAGAGGCAAGATGGGTGGAGAAAAAGTAAACAGCAGGAAGGGCCGGGTCGGAAAATTGGATACTCGTATGGGAAGAAGTATAATACTTGCGACATTTATAGGTGTGATTGTTGCAGCAATCGGGGCCAATGCAACCCAGTACTTCGTATCTCCCAACGGTAGCAGTAGCGGTTCCGGCACAACCGAAGCGGCGCCGCTGACCCTGGAATCCGCGAACTCGAAGCTGGTCCCCGGCGACACCATGACTCTGCTTGACGGCACCTACCCGTGGCTATGGATTCCAAGGTCGGGGACCTCCTCGGCATGGATCACGGTGCGCGCCAAGAACAGGCGGATGGCGATACTTTCCGGCGCGGCGACCTCGGGCTGGAGCCCGGAGTGGAATTGCCTGAATGTGAGCAATGTATCTTATGTCAAGATTGTCGGGATTGGCGTGCAGGGTTGGAATCCAAACCATGATGTCGTATCCAGCGGCCACGGCATCGCCATCCTGGGCAGCCACCACATCCTGATCCAGGACTGCCGGGTGATGGATGCCCCGGCACCCTGACTTCCGATCCGAAGCTGGTGAATCCCAGAGCCGATCCGAGCGTGGCCGATTTCCGCCTCCAGGCTGGCAGTCCGGCGATTAATGCCGCAGACACGATGTCGGCACCGACCCCCGATTTGGCAGGGGTCAGCCGCCCTCAAGGGCCAACCAATGATCTTGGCGCATACGAGTATAGCGGATCGACCAAAGTCATAACACCGTTTTTTACCGCATCCCCATCCGTAAACGGCTATGCTATAATGGTCTATGACCTTCTTGGCCGCCAGGTGTATTCCAATGCAAACGGCCCAATTGTACCGGATGATAAGGTTTTGTGCATTCCCAGGAAAATGCTGCCGGCCGGTCTCTATATGCTCCGGGCGACTGATATGGCGGGGAAGAAAATCGTAAAACTCGTAAGGTGGTAGCGGCGGCCCCCAGGGCTTTAGTCTCCGGATATTTCTCATCGCATCGTTTTTGGGACGGAGTGCTGAATAAAAAATAACGATATGCAACTAAAAACACGATTGTTCGCGTGAGGATTGCGGCGCGGAAATTTTAAAAGGCGTTCCCTGCCAAACCGGCCGGCAATTGGGGGGAAACCGCTAAAAAGTAAGCGGTAATAAGCGGCGAGTCGTAGCCGTAAATTATATTTTTTTTATGATAAATATTACCAAACAAATAAATTACTGGAAAAATGGCGCCGATGAAGATTTTCCGGTGGGAAAACACCTTGTTCAAAAAGGCAATATCCGGCATGGATTGTTTTTTGTTCATCTTGCGCTGGAAAAAATTCTTAAAGCCCATGTCTGCCTGAAAATTCAAGATATTGCGCCGCGGACGCACAACCTGGCCCACCTTTTAGAGTTGTCCGGCGTAGCCTGTTCAAAAGAAGACGCTCGGTTTCTTGGGGATTTGAATAAATATAATATCGAAGGTCGTTATCCGGACTCGTATGAAGATTTGCCGGAACCCATGGAAGCCGAAAAA
This sequence comes from Chitinivibrionales bacterium, assembly GCA_028718065.1. Classification (GTDB taxonomy): domain Bacteria; phylum Fibrobacterota; class Chitinivibrionia; order Chitinivibrionales; family FEN-1185; genus JAQUMP01. The sequence goes on from JAQUMP010000051.1 coordinate 5,752, forward strand.
ATCCTAACCGAAAGTGAACGAATATACACATGGTTGCGGTCACAGTTGTAGAATCCGCTCGAATGTATTTGCGGGCAGTCGGGCTAAATGGGATTCCGGTTTCCTTCGGCGTTCTTTTTGGCTCGCAGGCTCGCGGTACGGCCGATGACCAGAGCGATATCGATTTACTGGTAGTGTCGCCTCGCTTCGACGGCAAAAAAGACCGCCGGGAGACCTCGCTTTTATGGCGCTTAACAATCGATACGGATACCCGCATAGAACCTGTCCCCGTTGGCGAAATTGAATGGGAAAAAGACGACTCGCGCGCAATTGTAGAAATTGCTCGCCGGGAAGGGCATATAATTAGGGTTTAAACATTTATCGAAACCGCTAAAATACGACCTGCTCGCAGCTCACCGCCCACTGGTGCCAGCTTGCAGCAAGTTTTATCGTCCGCATGATCACGAGGCGTCGCCGTTTTCAGGAGCGGTACGGTTATTGGCGGCCGGTGGTCCGCTTGTCAATTGATAAGTTTCTGAGGTGCAACAACCTGTGCGAATGTTTCGCTCGTGTCAAGTGCAAAGATTGCGGCTATGAGTTTTTTTGTCGTTCGTCTTCGTCGGGCAGAGATATTTAGGGACGGAACGCTGAATATATAATAACGATATGCAACGAAAAACACGATTGTTCGCATGAGGCTTGCGTAAAGTTTATAAGGCGTTACCAGCCAAACCGGCCGGCAATTGGGCATGTGCACCATGAACGATAGCCTTTTAGAGCTCGTCAGAAAAAAAACAGTCGCGCCCGAAGAGGCCATGAACAAGGCGCTTGACAAAGGCGGACTAATGACCATGTTTACGAAAAACGGGATTGCATTGCCGCATTGAACCGTTTTCGTTTGTCCGCCCTGTTGCCGGTATCACATCCATAACCTATTTTGCAGTAAAAAGAATACTTTATTCAACCTGGAGACAAAATAAATGACGGTAGCCATGAAACAATGTGAGGAACAGGCGCTCAAATTGGCTTCGCATGAACGTGCGCTTCTGGCGGAACGTCTCATCGAAAGCCTTGACGAGCTTGATGCCGTGGAAAACGAACGGATCTGGATAGAAGAGGCGGAACGGCGATATTCGGAATACAAGAGCGGCAAGGTAACGGCCCGAAGCGCCGCAGAGGTTATGCGCGATGCACGTTCGGCGATCCAATGAAGCCTGTCCGCCTGCTTCATACCGCCGAACTGGAAATGCTCGATGCGGCCCGTTATTATGAACTGCAGGCGCCTGGCCTTGGTATTGATTATCTTGACAAAATCGATTCTGCAATCCATGATGTTGAGGAAAATCCTGAGCAGTGGCCGACAATTCGTTTTAATATTCGCCGACGGCTGGTTCATCGGTTTCCGTATGGCTTGTTGTATCGCATTGATACCGAGGAAATCATTGTTTTGGCGGTCATGCATCTACGTCGGCATCCTGACTACTGGATAAGCAGGTTATAAACTGCTTCTCTCCTCAGGAAACATCTGGAATAAAGCTAAATAAAGAAGAAAAAAGGATATACTAAAATCTTTTGAGCGCGGCCAATGGCGCTCCTCGCCGACCCTTTCCAAGGACAAGGTTCGTTTTCGCGAATATGCACGCGCGACGCTCAGAAAACTTTTACACAAGTTTGCAAGCGGCGGATTTGCCGAGAGAGGAGCATAGCGAAGACGAAAATTAGTTTTAATTTGTTAATAGGCTGAATTCCTCGCGCTGCACCTCTGATATGCTCCACTGCGTTTTTGCGAGGTTTGCAAAAGTTTATTACTGTCGCGTGTGCAAAACAGAATAACGAACCACGAAAACGATAAAACCTGTCAAAGGTCTTTCATGAAAACACAATTGCTGCCCCGCCTTTTTCTTATTTCCATGTTTGTTCTAGTTGCTTCTTTTGCTTCGGGTTTCGCCCAAGGCACGGGGGTCAACTACGACACCGCCTGGACGTTTGTGTATGATGGGGGGAAACAAAAGAACGGCAATGCAATGAACGATTATTTTTATGACACGAAAATGTTGACAAATGGTGTGTGTGTGAGTGTGGGAGTATCGGGAGATACTTTTAGTTCAGCGCAATCTTTTCTGATAAAACTGGGGACGAATGGGGAGGTTTTATTAAACAAATTATTTAATACTAAAAATACGGTTCATGCCTATTATAATGGACAAAGCACCCATTCTCTCACCATTGCAAAAAATGGTGACCTAATTCTTGGAGGGGAACGATTCGGCTCTCCGTGGATTATGCGACTTGATTCATTGGGGAATATTAAATGGACAACTTGGTATTATGATTCAACTCTGGGAATATCAGGCGATTTTCTTTTACGTGGCGCCACCATCAACTGCCTCCGCGAAACCAGCCGCGGGACGATAATCTGTGCGGCAGGAGACCCATACCCCAATAATAATGGACAGAACCTGAACAATTATGCCGCGCTCCTTGAGTTCGACTCTTTGGGGCGGAATCCCTATTTGCCTTTGGAGCCTTGTTTCGTAGCAGGTCAATTTAACAATAATACAGGATATAATATAGGTGGTTTTTATGTGGATGAAACAAAGGGTAAAAACTATGTTCTCTCGGGGAACCAAAGCGTTTATTACACCGATAGCTTGGGTAATCCTGATTGGCAGAAGAATTATACCTTCTGGCTCACCGGTACTGGGACGCAGAAAAATAACGTAAGCCGCGCCAAAGTGCTGAGAGATAATTCCCTTATAGTAGCGGGCCAGGCGTACGAAGGGAACTGCTGGACGAGATACAATCACCTGTATTATGACGCCTGGTGGTCTCCCGTTGATTATGGCGGGGGGGCGAATAAAACCTGGGACACGGCGGGGAAACAGGGAGGCGATGACAAACTCTACGATTTTACGCAACTCAATAATGGAAATCTTGTATTTGTGGGTCTAAAAGCAAATTCCTATATTGGAACAAGCACACCAATATGGATATTCGTGACTGATTCAACGGGTAAAAATTTCTTGTGGGAAACAATAGGTTTTACAAGTCTGGGCAATGTGAAAGCTAATATGGTGCCAATGTCCGTAGCCGCAACGCCGGATGATGGTTTTACTGTGGTTGGATACGAGAGTACGATAAACAATGGGTACGACGCCTTTGCCATGCACTTTGTTCCTGCACCTGTCGTTGCGGTTTCCCATAGTTATTCCGAATCGAAATCCTCTTTTGCCTTCAATGCCCGTATATCCGGGACAAAGCTTTATATTTCAAATAGCATACCAACCAAAAATATAGTCAGCGTTTCGTTGTTTGATATTCTGGGCAGGCGTATCACAGGCAAAACAAATGACAAAAATTTGGCTTTTGATATTTCGCAGTTTTCCGCTGGAACCTATTTCGTTCGTTTGGAAACGGGTGCGGGAGTGCAGACAAGAAAATTTGTAATCAGCAATCAGTGAAATCATCCTAATCAGTGTCAATCAGCGGTTCAGAAACCATTTTCCGGAATATTCATGATCTGCGAATAAGCGAAGACCGGGCCGTCTTTGCAGACATAATATTTGCCGGCACTAATTACTCAATACGGTAAAAGATTTAAATACCCTTTAAAAGCGGAACTTATTTGTAGCAGTTTTTTTCTTGACGATACGGAATCAGTAACGATCCCATCCCGCACAAGTTCCTGCACATCGGCAATTACTCTGTGATAGCGGTATCCGAGCGATTGGGCAATTTCCGCAGGAAAACTTGTTCCCCTGCGAAGGAGAAAATTCAGGATTTCCGTCCGCATATCAGAACCAAAAAGCGCTCTGCGGCCGAGGTTAGGGTTCATTTTTAAAACCTGTTTTCTTTCTAAAACCGCATCGATTTTTATTCTCAAGCTCACATAATAAAGGTTCCATTTCCGATTCATGGCGGTCTCTTTTTCAATTGCCTCACTCTTCATTGTCGCGGAATTTTCCGCCGCATAAAAAAGCATTTCCGCCTTCTTTTTGGGGACACAATATTTTGTAAGGTGCTTTAGCTTTAATGTTTCCTTGCTGTCCAGTAAATCAAGGACAAGTCCGATAACGGCAGTATCGGCGGCGGCAAGGTATTTATGCATGAGAGATGTATTGATAAGATTGCCATGTTTTTGAATCCATCCGGCCATACATTCAATAAGACGCGGCTCGTACCTTCCTATTATGGACGTTTGAGCAATAAGATCCTCAATAAGCGCTTCTTCATGGCTGGGTTCAAACGAAGCAAAATTAACCCCCAGACGTTTCCACAATGGAAAGAGCGGTTCCGTGTTCATATTAAATGCTCGCTCTCTTTAATCAGGAGTATTGTCGGATTTTGATTGGGTTATTGTTTGGGCTATGGTTCCGGCAGATGTCCCGGAATTTATTTTGTTTTGCCATTTACGAATTGTCTCAATTTCAGGATCATGACCTTTTTGTTGATTGTGAAATAGAATCAACTCCGAAAGTGTTTTTACCTGATCAGATTTCAAAAGTTTTGTTTTAAATAATCCCAATTCAGATAAAACATGAAAAGCTTTGGCTGTGATGGCGGGTTGAAGCTTTTCCAAATACGCCAGGTTCTCTTGAATAACAGCTATATCCTTTTTGGTAACGCCTAAGCTCTTTATATCTTCCTTGTCCGATTCGCGCCATGCACAGATTTTCATGGTAATAAAATCCGGTTTTGATATTGCAAAAATATCGAGTTTTTTAAAACCATGTTTAATGGGGACAAGTCTATTAATAAAATCAGGACTTAGATAATCGGAATAACCCTTTGCGCCCTCATTTAACCACCTCGGGTCCAGACCGTGTTTTTCTCCAATCTTTTTTACCTCCTGGAAAAAATCCGTGGTCTTTGGATCGTGTTCAAAGGTATCAATATCGCCGGTAAGACGCTTTAAGCCATAAGCAACAATCGCCGCTGCGCCTCCGCATATTATGATCCGGCAAGGCTCTTTTAAAAGGCCATCCAGTTCATGCAGAAGTGAAATAATCGATTTGCTATTGAGAGATTTGTTATCATTCATAATAGTACCAAATAAAGGTATATTAATAATATAACAATAAAAGGTATATTATGCAAGTGGTTTTAAGCGCCAATCGCAGAGGGGGGGTGCCTATTGCTCTAGCGGCTCAGAATCCATTTTCCGGAATATTCATGATCTGGGAGTAAGCGAAGACCGGGCCGTCTTTGCAGACATAATATTTGCCCACATTGCAGCGCCCACATTTGCCGATGCCGCAGCTCATTTTGCGCTCCAATGAAGTAAAGATTGTTTCCGGAGCAAATCCTAAAGCAAGCAGGGGCGGGATGGTGAATTTAAGCATGATGGGCGGGCCGCAAACCAGACATGCGGCATTGGATGAGGTCGGCGCAATCTCTTTTAAAATGTTCGGGACAAGACCGGTACGGCCGTTCCAGCCGCTATCGCCATTGTCAACGGTGATATACGTTTTCATATCGCTACGCTTCTGCCACTCCAAAAGCTCGGATTTATACAGCAGCTCACCGGGGCTGCGCGCGCCGTACAAAACGGTAATATCTTTATAGTTGCCACGAATGGCCGGATCGAGTAAGTAACGAATCGTCGCACGCAAGGTCGTAAAGGCAAACCCGCCGCTGATTATAACCAAGCTTTTTCCGAGCAGGTCTTTTAAAGGAAAGCTGTTGCCCAGCGGGCCGCGCACACCGAGCGTGTCGCCTTCGGCCATGTCGTGCAGCGCCGTGGTGACAAGGCCGGTGGGGTAGCGCTTGACTGTAAATTCGATATATCCTTTATCAAGCGGTGACGAAGCTATCCCGATTGGAATTTCGCCGGTGCCCTGCACCGAAAGCATGGCAAACTGGCCGCAGGCGTGTTTAAAATTAACGGCGTCTCCCGCATTGCAAAAAACAAGGCGAAAAGTCTTTAGGTCGCGGGCCTCATTTTCGAGCGTGATTTTCTCGATCGTAACGGGCAGGGGAATATAGGGATTGGCGGCGGCGCTCATGAGCATACCTTGGATAGTGTTTCGCGAATGTCAATATTGCTCGGGCAGTTTACAATGCAGCGGCCGCAGCCCACGCAGAATGTTTTACCGAAGTTTTCCGGCGCGTAGGAAAATTTATGCATGATGCGCTGGCGCATGCGTTCGCCCGGCTTGCTGCGCGGATTGTGGCCCGAAGCCTCGCGCGTAAACGAAGCGAACATGCAGGCGTCATGCA
>JAQUMP010000052.1 GCA_028718065.1 Chitinivibrionales bacterium
GCCACGCCGGCGGTTTACCGCGACGCCCTCAAGGAAGGCCTTATAGAAATATTCATGCAGGCCGGCTACTGCGTGACCAACCCCACCTGCGGGGCATGCCTGGGCATGAGCAACGGCGTTTTGGCCGAAGGCGAGGTCTGCGCCTCCACCACCAACCGCAATTTTAACGGTCGCATGGGTAAAGGCGGCATGGTGCACCTTATGAGTCCGGCGAGCGCGGTGGCGGCGGGCATAACCGGGCGGCTTACGGATCCAAGGGAATATATTAAATAATTAAAAAATGGTAGGGGCTGCCGCCCCTAAAACCCCGTAGGGAAAATACATATCGTAGCTAAAAGATTAACCTAAAAATTGACAGAAGGGTGTTGGGACTGTTAAAATACTCTTAATTTATTAGCTATAACAAGTATTTTCATTACGGGATATAAAGCTTGCCAACTGCCAGTGGCTGTTTGTTGGCAAAGAGCCCTTTCCTGAACATTTTTTGAAAGGACTACTTATCATGAAAACATTCGGCGGAAAAGTTCTATTTCTGGACAGATCGGATATCAATACCGACGAAATCATTCCGGCCAAGTATTTGACCGAAATCACCAAGCAGGCGCTCAAGCCCTATCTGCTTGAGGATTTAAAATTGGACGGATTCGATCCGCAGGCAATCGCGCTGGATAAGCCGGCCGTAATCGTTACGCGGGCAAACTTCGGTTGCGGTTCCTCCCGCGAGCATGCGCCCTGGGCCCTGGAGGTAAACGATATCACCTGCGTCATTGCCCAAAGCTATGCGCGCATCTTCCGGCAGAACATGTTCAATTGCGGCATGCTGGCCGTTGAGCTGTCGGCCGAGACCATCGACGAGCTCTTCGCTTTCGGTAAAAAAGGCGTTGTTACCTGCGCCGTTGATCTTGATAAAATAGAACTGACTTTTACGCGCGCGGACGGTTGGAAAAAAGGGATCGATTTTATGCTGAACGATTTTGATAAGATCTTAGTCAAGGCCGGCGGCTGGGTGGAATTTGCGGATGCGCTCTGAGAGCCGGCAAAGCGCTAATACATGCCGGTACGGCGTGATTTTGAAGGGCGCTCTTTTACGCGGGATGAACCGTACATGTTAAGCTGGGCGCGTCCGGTGCTTCTTTGCGCGCCATGCAGCATACAGGTGTCGGGAACGCTGCCCGCCAGAAATATTTCATCGCGCGTTTTAGGGCAGGCCGGCGTGGCGATTTTGTTGGACACGTCGCATAACGTCAAGGTAACTATGCCGCTGTCGGGTTTTTGAAACGAAGCCTGCGGCAGGTTGCGGTGCAGACTCAGCATGGCCTTGACCCAGATGGGTATCGCCGCCTCGGCGCCGGTAATACCGTAGCCCAGCGAGCGCCGTTCGTCGACGCCGACCCATACGCCGCAAACGATCTGCGGCGTAAAACCGATGAACCAGGCGTCGGAAAAATCGTTGCTGGTGCCGGTTTTGCCCGCCGCCGCACGGTTAAATCCCAGGCCCGGAATCGAGGCCGCCGTGCCGCGCCGCACCACGCCGGTAAGCATATCGGTCATAATGTACGCGGTCTGCGGCGCCAGCACGTTTTTAACGCTCACCTCCGCCTGCTCGAGCACCTTTCCATATTTGTCAACAATCTTTTTTATGTAAAACGGCCGCACCAGGTTCCCCTGGTTGGCGAAGGCGCCAAAAGCCGTTGTCAACTCCAGGGGCACCACTTCGCAGGAGCCGACAGCCAGGGAAGGAATGGCATCCATGCGGTGCGTGAGTCCGAGCCGTCGTGCGTATTCGATGGCGGTCTGCGGGCCGATTTTCATGAGAACCTGAATCGCGACCAGGTTGACCGATTTTTCCAGGCCGCGGCGGATGGTCATGGGGCCGTTAAAGGTGTTGTCGTAATTTTGCGGCCGCCATTCACCCTGCGGGGTATTGATGGTTACCGGTTGGTCAAGAATCACCGAGGCGGGATTGAGCCCGTGCTCCATGGCCGCGGTATAAACGATGGGCTTAAAGGAGGAGCCGGGCTGGCGGATGGCTTGAATGGCGCGATTAAATTTATTCTCCTCAAAATCGCGGCCGCCGATCAAGGCAAGCATGGCGCCCGTGGAAACGTCGAGCGCCACCACGGCCGTTTGCACAATGCGAATCTTGAGCGAATCGGGCAGCGAATCGAATTGGGGGCGATAGGCCTGGTAGAGCGAGTCGTAATGGTCGAGAAAGTAATCCCGCGTGACACGCAGCTTGGTATGCATGCGGGTGCGGTCGAGGAAATAAATATTAACGCGCCGCTGCAGGGCCGCAAGTTGCAGCCGCGTGCCGGCCTCGGCCGAATCCTGGCCGGTCGCGTCGAGCGTGGTATGGATCGTAAGCCCCCATTGTAAAGCATCTCGTCGCCGTAGCGCTGCTCTACATACTGGCGCACCATTTCCACAAAATAGGGCGCCCGGCGGGAAACATGCTTGAACGGATGCGAGGAAATCGGCAGGTTCTGGATCGCCTCGCATGTCTTTTTGTCAAGGGCATGGCTATTGACCATGGCCTTTAAAACCGTATTGCGCCGCATGGTGATGCGTTTTATATTGCCGGATTTATCCGGCCGGTAGTTTTCGGGCGACTGGATCATGCCTGCCAGCATGGCGCACTCGTTCAACGAAAGCGTTGCGGCCGGTTTGCTGAAAAATTGCAGGCTGGCCGCCTGGATGCCATAAACGCCGGCGCCCAGATACACCTGGTTTAAATAGAGCTCAAGGATCTCTTTTTTTGAATAGGCGCCTTCGAGTTGCCAGGCGGTCAGGATTTCGCGTACTTTACGGGTGATAGACGGTTTAAAAGTAAGGTAAACATTCCGGGCAAGTTGCTGCGTGATGGTAGAAGCGCCCTGGGCGTACCCGCGATGCACCACATCGATAAGCGCCGCGCCCAGAATACGTTGAAAATCGACGCCATGATGCATATAAAAACGGCGGTCTTCGATGGCTATGACCGCATCGATGAGGGGGGAAGGGACTTTGTCAAGCGCGATCCAACTGCGGCGCTCGATCGAAAACTCATGCAAGAGCGTGCCGTCCTGCGCAAGGACGCGGGACATCAGCGCCGGCTCAATGTTTTTTAACGCGGCCGGGTCCGGCAGGCCTTGGTATATACGCAGGACATACCAGCCAATCATGCCGCCGACCAGGGAAATAATAAAAACGCACAGCAACACCACGGCAAGGAATTTTTTGCTTAACCCTGTCCTACCGCCTGATCCCGACGTTTTCTTTTGCCGTGAGGTAAAAAAGAGGTACCCTTGTTTTTCGCTCATAGCTTGTAAAATACCAGATGTAAGATACCTATGCCTAAAAAGCGTCTTCTGTTCTTGGTATGGCGCCGCTCAAACCAGAGAAGCAAGAACGGATGTTATTATCCGGGTGAGGAATATAAAAATATGGAGCTGAGGGGGATCGAACCCCTGACCTTGGCATTGCGAACGCCACGCTCTCCCAACTGAGCCACAGCCCCAAGTTCTGCATAAAATATATCAAATGCATACGGAGCGCCAACCCGATGTATGGTGTCAATATTTATTAAAGAGTTCCGCCCCAAGCTACTTAATTTTTATTGACGCCTCTTTGCGGTGGAATATAATATTTTTTAACCGGACTGGTCATGGTCCTCGAAAATATTTATTATGATCGTACGGTCCCGCCAGCAATCGTACGTGCAATGGGGTTTTAATTTATGATGACGCCCAATCAGCCGGAGCTCTCCCAGGAAATCTATCACCGTATCTATCGGCTCTTTAAAAAAAATACCGACGCAAAATTAATTGCCACGGCCGTAAATCTCCCGATCAAGATGGTCCAGAATATCGTCAGCCGTTTTGCCCATACCCATCCGCCTTCCGCCGCCCGGGAAACGGTTGCAATATCCTACCTCGACATTCTTGTCATGGCGCGCGGCCGGTATGCCGTGATCGAGCTCTCCGGATCGATGACGGCGGACCAGCACGAGGTCATGGAAAGGGAGTTTGCCAAGATATTGCAGCTTTCATACAAGGCGCTTGCCTTACGCATGACCGATACCGCCGCACTTGACGAAAAGGGCATTTCGGCCCTGCTGGCCTTTGCCGACCAGTGCCGGCAAAAGGGGATTTACGTAGCGATCCTGGACCCGGGACTTTCGGTAGAACCCGTGATTTGCGAAAGCGAACTGGACGCCAAGCTGCCGGTTTTCGGCACCGAGACCGTTTTCGAGAAAAATGCGTTTACCACCGTGAGCGAGCGTCATAAAAAAAAGTAATCCGGGAAGGTATGAGAATATGGCCTATCTTGGCATCGGATTTTCCGGAAAGGACCCTTCCTTTTTGCATGCACAGGTGGAAAAATACAGCGACTGGCTTAAGGGCGACCGGCAACCGCATTTTTTCGGCGATTGTTTTGTGGTCCTGTATGATTCCAACACCGCCCGGGAATTTGTAAAAAAATGCTCATCCGAAACGGATGAGGATTCAATCACCGTCTACTCAATGAGCCGTCCCATCGAGTACGCTTAACGCGTCGGCCGCTTTTCCTCACAGGGGACGCCGGTAAGGCATTTGTAAAGGCCCATGCTTCATTTCGGCAAAAAATTCGAGCCGCATAAAGTTTTCTCCTTACTCGGCAGATCGGTCCCCTACTACCTGCAATCGTACCGGCCGGTGTCGGACCGCTACGGTCTTTTCGGGCGCATTAACCCCACCTCGTTCAACATGCGCTCGGTAGGATCTTCGTCGCCGGTCATCGAATACGTTATTCGTCCCCATTTGCAGGTATGTTGCATTCTGGCGAGCTATATCTATCGCAACGAGCCGTTTTCGCCCGAGGCCGAAATAAAAAGTGACGATGTTGCCGAAAAAGTAGCGCGCGGGATCCGCTGGGCCTGCGCGACCCATGTTACCGGCGACCTTGACGTGGAAACGTTCCTGCAGCGTAAACGCTGGGGCGAAAACTGGCGCAGCGGATTATGGGCCACGCTGCTGGGGCTGGCCTGCACCCTCATGCGCGACGCGCTGGATGAGGAAACAATATCTACTGTCAAGAGAGTGCTCGCCTTTGAAGCCGACCGTTTTATCGATTTACTGCCGCCGACCGGGTACGAATACGACACCAAACTCGAGGAAAACGCCCAAGACACCATGGCCATTGCCTGGGCGCTCGCGCTGCACGAAAACCACCCGCACCGTAAAAAATGGGAATACGCGCTCACGATCTGGGCGCTTAATACCGCCACGACCATTGCCGACCGCAGCGTGCATAGCCCGCTCAGCGGCCGCTCGATCGCCCAATGGACGTGCACCCAAACGCTCTGGCCGGACATGACCGCTGAAAATCACGGATTTTTTTATCCTGAACTGCTCACCTACAGCGGCTGGACGGTGCTTTCGATTGCCGCCTTTACTTTTAATAATCAAAAGGCCCCTCTCTGTTTACAAAAAAAGATACACGACGATACCTTCGAGGTGTTGCTCAGCTTCTGCCTGCCCAGCGGCATGCTGTACGCCCCCAGCCTTTCGGACATTCCCTATTTTATTCCCCGGCCCTTTGCGCTGGCCTGGGGACTCTTAAACAACGACCCGCGCGCCCTGTTTTTATGCATCCGTTTGCTTTCCTGGATGGACCAACGCCTTACGGCCGAAAAACCCGGCATGGGACCATGGGTTTTCGGTTTTCCCGAAAACAGTTTCGACGGCTGGGAGCTTTTTTATCAGAGCCAGGTGGGGTTTGAGCTGGCGCTCCTGGCAGTTATGCCATTTGTTAAGGACGCTCCCGCCGTTACCTCCGGCCACATCGAAAATGCTCTTGACACACGCCATATTTACCCCTATGTGCAGATCTGTTATCGCCGCAACACGCGCACCACGCGCAGCATGGCCTGGAAGGCTCTGGGCGGACATCCTACCGCCGGGATCGCGCTGCATGCCTACCCGGAACTGCTGGCGCAGGGCCAGGCGAACTTCCTGGGAATTCCCGTCACCAAAAACCCGATTAAACGGGTCGTGGTGGCATTTCACCAGGACAAACTCCTGCGCGACGGGTTTGATACTGCCGGGCGTATTCACTATTTAAGCGGCGGCGGCAAAGTGCTGCTGCGGCGCGATCTACGCGTGATTACCTGGGGCGAAGAGGGCCTCTTGGTGCTGGACCAAATAGTCGCCGAACACGACGTGGAGATGGAAGAGCAGTTCCTCTCGCCGGTCTACATTGTCAACGATTTCTGGACCGGCGGCCAACTCAATTTTTTAAGCGGGTCGCTGCGCGAAACGTTTTACGCCCACCATAAAAAAGCGCGCGTCGTGAGCTGTCCTTCGTTCTGGGCCTGCGTCGAAAACCATCTGTTGTTTCAATTTGTATGGGGACGCTCCAAGGGGCTCGTGTATGTTCCGGCGCCCGCGCGCAACGCGCCGCCCTTCTGGAACAACTGCCGCCTTGACATGCTGGCAGTGCAGTGCGAGGCCCAGGAGGTAGCCGCGGGTTCCGTGGCCTACCAGGTCGCCTTTTATGTGGGCGACGGCAAGAGCCCGCGCGTGTTCAAGTCGGCCGGCACGCCCGGGGAATTTTTTAAGGGAATGGTGATTATGGACGGCAAGAACACGGTCGGGCTGGATTAGCACGAAAGCGATTGTTTACAAAGAAGATTGTTCTTTACCGGCTACGGCCGCGACGCATCGGCCGTCCGCTCCGGCGCCGCCGGGCGGGTATGGGGCGCGCACAACGCCGGATCGGGGTCGCCGGCCCCTTTGCGGCGCGCCAATGATTCTGCTTTGTCAATATATTTGCGGAAGATTTCTGCGGCCAGAAAGCTGGAGTGTACCGTCCAGTTGGGGCCATGCACGGTGACCACCCCAATGGCGATGTCGCCGAAAGCCGCTTTGTTATAATGCGCAAAGCCGATGAACCAGTCCACATGACCGACCGAATCCTGATCGAGCGTGCCGGTTTTGCCCCCAAAGGTGATGTCGCTATAGCGCGGTGAAAGCATCATTTTACGGAACGAGCGTCGCGCCGTGCCGTATTCGGTGACCTTGGTCATCAGGCGCATGACTTCGCCCGCCGTAGCCGCTTTTATGGGCGTACGCCACACTTCGGCCCGGGCGCGGTAGAGGCACTGCCCATTGTCAACGGCGCGGAGACTGTCGACCACCGAAGGCTGCACAATGGCGCCCTGCGCGCAGATCGAACCGGCCAGCATCGCGCCGTACACCGGCGAAATTTTAGTCTGCTGATTATACCCCGAAGCAAGCTGCGCCAGCTCCAGGATCGAATCGCCTTTGCCCGCGGCGACCGAAGGATCGAGCGGCAGTTCAAACGGAATCGCGCGGTTAAACCCGAACTTTCCAATATACTCCGCCAGCCCCTCCTTTCCCAGCACGTAAATGCCGATGCGGCCGAAGACCGGGTTCATGGAATAGGCGAAGGCATTTTCCAGTGATGTCAAGCGCGCGCGCCGCAGGTTTTCCGTGAGCTGATATTTATGGAGCGAGTAGCGGTTGCCCACCAAGGAGAGTTGCGAGCCGGCCTCAAGCAGGCCCTTTTCGATAGCGCCGGAGGCCGTAATGGTTTTAAACACCGAGGCGGCCGGAAAGAGAGCTTTACAACAGAGATTATCGCCCAGGCTCGTTTCGGCCTTGTTGGTATAGGAAACCATGGTGAGCACGCGCCCGGTGGCGGGATCTATGGCGGCCAGGGCCCCGTACTTGGGATGATAGCGTTCCATGAGCTTTTGGCCGAGGGCTTGCAAGGAACTGTCGATGCTCAGATAGGCGACCACTTTTTTATCGTCCCAGAGCAGCGTATCCGCGGCGCAATTTAAATCCGGATGATTCTGCCGGAGCACTTCGGCGACCGTGTTAAGCGTAAAGCCGTCTTTGGCATGGCCCGATTTGGCGGCGACCTTAAACAATTCGTTTTTAAAACCACCTGGGGCGGTAAAGGAGGCGCCGGCTTCTTTATACTTATTAAATGCAACGGCAAGCGCAAAAATAACAATAATCGAAAAAAACCTGATTCTGCCGCGGCGCGGAATCCGAAAATTCAACTTTGAAACATGCGCGGAAAGGCGCCTGAGCATAGGCGTTTGGGGTATATTCATAATAGCGATTGTTTCTTCAATTCATTATCCTTCATCGCCTTATAATAACCTTTCGGCACTGGTTTTGTCAAGGGAAATATATGTTTTTGATTGTAAATCATAAAGTTGCATTGCTTACTTAAAAACTTATTACGGTTTCTATGCTTACATTATTATTCGGCACGAGGTTAAAGGCTGTGTTGTACTCAAAACCAAAGCGGGACTGCCACAAAAGTGTTGCGCCTTTGGCCAGTTCCACGCCCAGCCGGTAGCCATAATAAAGATGCTGGGTCTTATCAAAAAAGCCATCATATTTTATTTTACCGTTCGAAGTATATTGCACCTGCCCCTTAGAATCATAAACAGTATCCCGATTGATATTGGTTTTTTCAAAAAACGCCTCGACTTTCTTGATTTTGGGGATTTTGCTTAAGACAACATCGCCGATGCCGCCGCGCGCTTCAAAACGCTGGTCGAGAGCATTCAGCGCGCCGGTCATATATTGATACGTTCCGTCAATCATAAATATATTGACGATATTCATGCCCACGGTGCCGAAAATACCGTCGAGGGTCTTATCCGAAAGTCCGCTGGATTTGGTGAGCGGGTTCGGGTAGCGCATTAAGCGTTCGTCAAGATAATAGGCGTTAAAATACCCGGGCGTAAATTCCCCGCGGATATGGCGGTACTCCACGCGCGCCAGGAGCGGGCCCACATTCACGGCCACGCCGGGCATGCCGATTCCCCACCCGGTAAAGCTGCCGGAGGGGAAATTGCTGTCGGCCACCACGCCGGCCTGGGCGTAAACATCCAAGCCGAAAAAAGGCGTCTTTACAATAGGTAGTTCGGCGTCCGCCCCCAATAACGCATAGGGACTGGTCGAATCGCGGTACACGGTATCGCTGCCTTGTTTTGACAAACGGACATACTCGTTTAAAAAGGTCGAATCGGCCCCCTTCTTGCGCCAATAGGCGGTATCGAGGGGCGGATTTTGCCATGCGCGCGCCGGGGCATACTGGTTTAAATCGGTGGCATAGGTGGCGCCGATGGTAAGGTTGCTTAAAAGCGGCAGCTTGAGCATTTTTAAAGGCATGATCCCGCCACGCACGGCCACGATCCCGCCCTTGTCCTTAAATTCCATGACATCGGGCGTTGCGGTCTGCAGGGTCATGCCGAGCGGGCCGATGTTGTTAAGGTACAACTGCACGCCCAGAAGTTTCTGGTCGGGATAATGGAGCATGTTGGTAAAGCGGTCCATGATAAAGCCGTAGCTGAGCGTGACATTGTCAAGCCCGCCGACCTTTGCAAAGAGGGGTTCGGTCTCATGGCCGAAACGGATATAGCGGACCTTGCGCGTGAGCGATTCCTGCCAGGCGTCCTTTTTAAAATCCCAGCCCTTGTTGGAAAAATTGCCGTCCGGGTCGATAAAAAATTCCAGGTCAAGACAGATGCCGAACTTCCAGATTGGAATATCGGGGGAAAGGACCAGCCGGGTCCATTGCCTTCCGTCAACCGTAACGTTACCCACGCCGATCTGCCAGGCAATCCCGCCGCCGGGCGTACCTTTTTCGGGCTTTCCTCCTTCAGCGCCGCCTTTTTCGGCGGACGCGCCGTTGGCTCCTCCCGGCGTCGGCTGATTTTCGGTTGCCGGGGCCACCCCGCCGGCAACGGTTGCGGCTGCAGCGGGAGTCGATTGTGTAGTCGTGCCGGGAGTTGATTGTGCGGGCGCACCCGAAGTCGGCGCCGGTTTGCCGGCGGAAGTATCGGCCGGTTTACTCACGGTAGCGGTGCTGGTCGCAGGCGCCGCCCCCGGCGCGCCGGTCACGGCTGCCGGTGCATTGGCCGCTGCCACCACCGGAGTGGCGCCGCTTTCAACGGGTACGCCCGACCATTCGGCCAGGTTCGCCAGCGCCTTGGGTGAGAGGCGGTCGGTCCTGATTGCGCCGGAATTATTGTCGAAGGTCCCGAAAAAGCCGGTCTCGATCACGGCCGGTTCGCCGCTGGGGCCTTCCATTTGCATGCGTCCGCGCACTACCGCCACCGAGGCTTCGCCGTTTGTGTTCACGCGTACGGCCGCGGCCGTTCCGAGCGGAATAAATTTGCAGCCGCGCGCCTGTACCATGAACGTTTTAAAGGCGTAGGGCGCTTCGCGTTCCAAAAAAAGCTGGCCTCTCTCAAGCGCTACCACGGCATTGGAATCCTCACCGCCAAAAAAAATGCGGCTGCCGCCGCGCAGGAGCAGCAGGTTATCTTTACTAAAAAGAATGGTTACCCTGGCGCTGTCGTCGGCCTGCAGCGAATCGCCGAACGCAAGGTCGGCGCTGTCGGAAACGGCCGCCCAATCCGATGCCGCGGCCGGTTTTATTTTGCACAAACCTCCGCTTACTTTAACGGCGGCAAATTCGGCGGAAACCAAGGATGTCGCCAGGACGATTATTGCGGCGATAAGGGAAATTTTGCGGCGCATGAAAACTCCTTTAATGATAATTTTAAGCAAGATTTTAGAATGATCCCAATTGCAATAATTATATCGTATCTTCCGGGATTTGTCCAAAAACAAAGAATACTTTTTTTGTAAGCGACGCACAATGGGTTAGCAATAAATTTACCGAGTTTATGAAGTCCAAAAAGTGGTAAAAATCAATCCGCTGTAGATGCCTTGCAAATAATAGCTATCCGAAAAACTGCTTTAGCCGGCCTGCCGAATTTTAATATCACGCAATTTACGCCGCTCTCTTTTCATATAAAAACTTCTGGAAGGCAATAAAGGTCCGGCGGATTTTATCCGTTCCGCCAAGTACATCCGCCGCATCGCTGATTGCATTATATTTGAGCATAAGCAAGTCCGGCAGCTTTTCCTGGTCAAGTTCTTCAACACCGGTTTCTATGTACTTGGATAAAACGAATTCAAGAAATTCTTTTTGCTTAATTTCAAGACCAAAAAATATCCGGTTTTGCGCTTGTGCCACGCGTTCCTCACGGGTAATCGGCTTAACGGCATAAGAAACATATTCGAGTACATCGAACAAATCGCTTTTTTCCGCCTCAATAAGCCGCTGGAGCGCAGCCAGCTCATCTTTTCCAAATCCAGCCTCCGCGATTTTTTCAAGAAATGCTCTTCTTGTAATTGGATTAGACCAGGTTTTTCGCAGTTCATCTTCATTCTTAAAAAATGCCGGCAATGCCCCATAAAGGCTTTTTAAAAACTCTTCAACGGAAATAGGTTTTCCGTCCGGGCTCCAGAACGAGGTTGCAATCATGTGCTGGATTTCCCGTTCTTTGCCGTCGGCCAACTTTATTCTAAGCTTGGCCTTTTGCAAAATTGACGGGTCCTGCGTTATTTTTTGCGGGTCCGGTTCTTTAGGTGGTTTTTCTTTCTTTTCTTTTATTTCCGGTTCAACCGGTTCGCCGTCCCATTCCGGGTCGGAAAAGTGGTGATAGGCATCCACAAAATCATAAATAGTAAAAAAATATTTGCCGTCAAAAAGGCGCGTTCCACGGCCGATTATCTGTTTAAATTCTATCATTGAATTTATCGGACGCATGAGAACAATATTGCGGATATTGCGTGCGTCAACCCCGGTGGAAAGCTTTTGCGATGTTGTTAGAACCGTGGGGATGGTTTTTTCGTTGTCCTGAAATTCGCGTAGATATTGTTCGCCTATGCCTGCATCATTTGCCGTCACGCGCACGCAATAATTCGGATCTTTGCTCTCTTTTAATTGATTGATTAAATCCCGAACTACGGCGGCGTGCGCCTGGTTTGCGCAAAAGACAATCTACTTTTCTTTTTGATTGGCTTC
>JAQUMP010000053.1 GCA_028718065.1 Chitinivibrionales bacterium
CAAGCTTGCTCTGGTGCGCCAGGTCGCGCTGCTTTACTTTCTGGTGTTTATCGCCATTTTTTCGATCGATTATTTGTTTTGGAAGCAATGTCACGTCTGGTTTGCAACGGGCAGGGCGCTGGCTTCGTTTCAATTTACGTTTTACCTTGCGCACGCCGCCTGCACCATTATCTGCCTGCTGCTGGTCATGCCGCGCGTGATTGCTACCTTCGGGTTTTTACGGGCGTTTTATTTTTTGCCGGTAACGCTTTTGCTGTCCGCGCTGCTGCTGCTGGCCGGCCATTTTTTGCCGGTTGACAAGCGCATACTTTTCGGCATTTTTATCGCGCTGCAATTCGTGCGCTACGTTGTGTTCGAAAACGCTTTTTCGCCGGTCTACCAGATTTTTTTCGCGGCGATCGAAAGCGAAAAACGCGGGCGGGCCAAAATGGTCATGGAGGGCCTTGTTAAACCCACCGCGATCATCATGGCCGGCGTGGCGGTGATCGTCTTCGACCGCTATCTTTTTGGGCTGTTGCCCTTTATCGCCGTTTGCGCGGCGGGCATGATCGTGGCGGTTTTTAGGATCCGGGCTACGTATATGCGCGGGCTTATTCCACCGGCATTTCATCAGGCCCTCTCCTTTGAAATCATTGAAGAAATCGGTACTACAAACAATCAGAAAATATTATCTTTAATAGGGGAGTATTCGCACGCGCCCGAGGCCGATCTGCGCCGGTTCGCCGTTAAAATGCTGGTACAGGTCAATACACGCGAAGCGTTTAAATTCCTGTACGATCTTTACGAACGCGAACAAGATCGGCGCGTCCGCGAAACCATCGCGGCTTCGCTGGCCCCTTTCAGCGGCGTCGAAACGCGTCCCTTTATCGAGCGGCTGCTCAACGATCCTAATCCGCGGATAAGGGCCAATGCGCTGTTTTCCTTAAACGGCATCGCTTCTCCGTGGAAATGGCGCTTTAAAGAACCAATCCGCGCCATGCTCTTTGAAAATAACACGCGTGTCCAGATCGAGGCCGCCCAGTACCTCGCCGCCGCCGGCGATCCCGGCGACCAGGAAAAAATAGCGGCGCTTGTCAAGTATCTGCTTTCCGTAGACGATGCCAATCTGCAATCGGCCGGCCTTTTTCTGGTAGGCCAGGTACGTCCTCCATCGTGGGAAAGCCTCATGCTTGCCCATTTGCAGTCATCTTCCATGCAGGTCTTTACTAAATGCATCGAGGTTATTTTCCGGAGCGCGTCTCTTGCCACCGCCCTGGAAGCGCTGGGCGTTATTGAGGGACTGTCGCGGCATCATATCAGCCAAACCGGAACTACCCTTGCCGCAATGGGCCTTCAGGGTTTTGCCATCGTGGTACGCGGTATACGCCGGGTTACTCAGCAGCGCATGATGTTTGAACTTATTCATGCCTTGCGTAAGATCGTGGACTCTCTTCGGGCGCAACAGCAAAAATTTACTATTGAACCCGAAACCGAAACGGTGATCGTGGCCTGGTTCTTACGGCAGCTCGAACAGATTTACCGCGACTGCTATATTTGGGCCTACAGCCGTCACGAGTTAAATAGCCTGCGCGAAGTTACGCCCTGCATTCTGGAGGAGGCTGTCCGTGAAAATGTTCTCAGGGCTTGCCAATGGGCAATCGACATTCTCATGCTGCTGGACCGCGAAGGCGTGATGGTGTGGGAACGCAAGGATTTTGATTTGCACGAAACGGGCGCCCGGCAGGCTGTGGTCGAAATTATCGAGAGCGCCGGATCGAGCCAGGTCGGTGCCATGGTGGTCCCGCTGTTGCGTTTCGATTCCTGGGATTCGATTGCGCGCAAAGGACGAAACCTGTTTCGGTTTTCCAGCGCGGAGGCGGCGTCCGATATTTCTTATTTTTTAGGCTCGACCAATCGTTGGATCTGTTTAACGGCGCTCTACTGTATTTACAAGCGGTACGGAAGTTTCTGGTTCAGGGAACACGCCGGCGAGCTTGCCCGGATCAGCGGCGGCCGTTTCAGCAAAAGCGGCAAGGCGGTCACGGTTTTTATTAACTCAATTGCCCAGCACGGCGAACCGGACATGGAAACGTTAGCGCTTTTAGAAGCGGTTATGTTTTTTAAAAAGACCCCCTTGTTTCGCAATGTGGCGGCGGAGCGGCTCATGGGTGTGGCCGAAATTTCGCAGGTGCGCGCCTTTGCCAAGGATACCGTTATTTCCAATCAAGATGAAATCGCCGACCATCTTTATATCGTTGCCCGGGGGAGCCTTAGAATCGTTAAATTTACAAAAGGATATGGCGCCGTTCTCGGCATTGTACGCGAGGGCGAGGCTTATGGAGAAATCGGCCTGTTTACGGCTTCGCCGCGGAGCGCCTCGGCCATTGCCGAAGAAGATTGCGAATTATACATAATCCGGCGCAGCGCCTTTAAAAAAGTGCTGCTCGAAATCCCCGAAATCAGCTATAATTTTTTAGAAATATTCAGCGAAAAATTACGGAAGAGCGGAGAGGAGGTCGCCCTGCTCCAAACAACGTTAACGCACGGTTTTACCGATCGCACGCAATTACATTCACCATCCACTACCCATTAATTTTTTAAGGAGGTTATTCATGAAGGTGCGCTTGAGTATTATGCTCGCATGCCTGTCCTGCGTCGGCCTTTTTGGATTGAGCTGTTCATTAAAAAAGCCTGCCGTCAAGTAATTTACGATCCTGATCCGCATGATGCCTACCCAGCAGCGTTTTTTTAAAGACGATATTATCGCCCGTTTCGAAAAAGAAAACGGCTGCAAAATCAATATTGCCACCTTTAATAACGAATGGGATATCGAACGTCTTTTAAAACTCGAATCGGGTAAGAAAAACCCCGAAATCGGCGTGGTAAAGACCCCGTTTGAAATGGTGCATGTGCTCGCTTCCAAGGGATATATGAAACCCTTAAGCGAGATCGTCGACAGCGCCCAGGTGGTTATGGACATGGCCGAGTATCACCAGCTCGCCAGCGCCCTGGGTTATGTCGATAATGTGGCCTATTACCTGCCGCGCAAGCTCGAGACGCGCGTTCTTTTTTACCGTAAGTCAATGGTCGCCGACGCCGTGGCGAAATTTACCAAACACAAAGATCGCATCAACAAGGAACTGAAAGGCGTTAACGGCTACGGGCTGCCCAAAGGGTATCAGTTAAAAAGCGATCCGGCACAGTGGGATTTTTACGACCTGTATGTGGTGGGCTCCATCTGGGCCAACGAGGAATATAACGGCGTTAAAATGCCGCGCATCGCGCACCGGGGAGCGCGGTATGGCGGCACCGCTCTGGACCTGGTCGACCGGGCGCTGCAGTTGGGCGCCGGCAAGGACGATATTCTTAAAATGTCAACCGACCGGGTCGCCGACATGTTTGTATGGGAACAGATATTCATCAAAAAGAACCTGTATGCCCCGAACATGTGGCAGGACCCGTGGCAAGGCTCCAACTTGTACGACGGCATTAAAGACGGCAAGGTGTTTCTCACGTACCTGCAGCAGATCGACTGCTTCCTGGTGCATGGCTGGCCCGACGATCCCGGCATGCCCAGTTACCTGCCGCAGGCCAACGATATGGGCTTGTGCGTGGTTCCCCAGGCCGTTTCACCGGCGCTGAGTGCCGCCGGCGCCTACGAATATTCCGGGACGCGCGCGATTTCTACCGGCGGTTGGTGGTGGGGGATACCCAAAACCAGCCCCAATGCCAAGTTGGCGTATCAGTTGATCCGCTATCTTACCAGTCGCGAAAACCAGGCCAAGGAATGCTCGAAATTCGGCATGATTCCGGTGCGCAAAGATATACTGCTTAAACTGCCGCAGGTTTTCGACCAGGGCTGGGTCGGCGATATTTTTTCCACCTCCATCGCGCAGATGAACGTCAACGAACTTACCACGGTCCCTCTTGTAAAGCAATATGCGCGGGTGGGCCAGAATTATGTCGAGGCGTGGTATAAGCTGTGCATCGAATCCACCGATGCTACGTTTACCACGGCCGGTATGAAAGCAAAACTGGCGCCTAAATTCGTGGACGAGGAAAAAAAGATATTGGGCGATGATTATCCTAAGTAGAGACGTAACGCGCTACGTCTCTACGTTCCTAAAGACGGGATTGCATAAATATGTAAAGACGTAGCGCGCTACGTCTTTACATTCATTTTTAACATTCCCAACCTATGCCTGCACAATTATGGCGTTTAAACCGTTCAAAATCACCCCATCGGCCCGCCGCCTGCTCGAATTGTGGCCGCTTTTTCCCGCGGCCGTTTACTTAATCGGATTTTTAATCGTTGTGGTTTCCTACCTCTTTGCCTTGAGTTTTTCCTTTGCCGACGAGCACGGCGTAACCATATTCCCCTCCTTTGAATCGCTGCGCGCCGTGTTCGCCGCGCCCGAGTTTAATTCCGCCTTTGTCAATACCATCGCGTTTGTGGCGGTGGGCACGCCCCTGGAGCTTATAGTGGGGCTCGCGCTGGCGCTGCTGGTATACCGCAGTTTCCATTTGCGCAACATCGTGCGCTCCATATTTATAATACCGCTGGCGATTCCGGCGCTTGTTACGGCCACGATGCTGTTTATCCTGTTCGATTTTCCCGGCGGCCACATCAACCACCTGCTCATGGGAAAATATTGTTTCCTGCCGGCGGTATTACACAACCCCATAAACTGGCGCGGCGTCAAGCTGCTGGCGCTGGGAATCGCCCTGGCGGGCAAGGTGTGGCGCGACATGCCCATCTCCATGCTTATTCTTTTAGCGGGGCTTAACGCCATCGACCCCGAGCTTTTCGACGCGGCTAAAACCATGGGGGCCGGTCTGCGGCAGCGGTTATGGCGGATCGTGGTGCCGCTTATTTTACCGTCTATATCCACCGTGGTTCTGCTGCGCTCGCTCGAGATGTGGAAGGAGTTTATTTTCCCATTTATCCTGGCCGGGCAGAATAACCTGCTGGGCACGCTCATTGAAATTTTATACAACAACTGGGGCAATGCCGGGGAGGCCGCGGTCGTGTCGCTCACCCTGGTGGTCTGCATTGTTGTCACGGCCCTGGTTTACCTGGTATTTATTGAATTTGTCAAGAAATTGACCGCGCGGCGCTGATACCATAATGAAAACACGTCTGCCCCCCATGAGTTCCGCGCAACGCACGATCTGGTTGATCGGCATTGCCGGTGTATTGTTTTTTATCCTGGCGCCGCTCTACCTTTTAGTAAAGTATTCCATCAGCGACAGCGCCAGCATCAACACCGGCGGCGCACCGGTGCCCTTCTGGCCGTATCATCCCACGCTCATTAATTACTGGTACCTTTTCACCGACAGCCAGTTTTATAAGGTTATTTGCAGTAGTCTTTTTATCGCCCTGGGCACTGTAGTTGTTTCCATGATGCTCGGCATCCCGGCGGCCTATGTGCTGGGCCGCTACGAAGTGCCCGGCCGAAAGACCCTGATGCTCGGCTTGATTTCGGTCCGGCTCTTTCCCGATATTTCTTCGGTGGTGCCGGTCACCGAATTTTTTATTCGCTTCGATGCGCAAAATACCTACTGGGGGATTGTGCTGGCGCATACGCTCCTGGCCCTGCCGTACGTTATTTTTATCGGGATCGGGTCGTTTGAATCGATCCCGCGCGATCTGGAACAGCAGGCGCGTGTAATGGGCGCGAGCCGGTTTCAGATTTTTCGTCGCATTCTGCTGCCGCTCTCGGTTCCGGGGCTCGTGGCAATCGCCATTTACACTTTTTTGCTCTCCTGGGACGAATTCGTGTTCGCTTATTTTTTGCTGGGCCTGGGGAAAATATCAACGCTCACGCTTTACCTGAAACAAAAAATGACCTACGCCCCGCCGCAGAACCTGCTGGCGACGATTTCCGTGTGTCTTTCTCTGCCGGTAATTTTATTCGCCATGCTCATGCAGAAATACATGACCGCGGGCATTACCCAGGGTTCGGTTAAATGATACGCGTAGAGACGCATGGCCATGCGTCTCTACAACAAAAAACAGGAAGGGATTTATCATGGCCGATGTCGCCTTGAGTCATATTTACAAATCGTACGACGGCAATCCGGTGATCGCCGATTTAAGTCTTACCGTTAAGTCCG
Source organism: Chitinivibrionales bacterium (assembly GCA_028718065.1). Classification (GTDB taxonomy): domain Bacteria; phylum Fibrobacterota; class Chitinivibrionia; order Chitinivibrionales; family FEN-1185; genus JAQUMP01. The sequence goes on from JAQUMP010000053.1 coordinate 6,097, forward strand.
GCGAATTCGTGACCCTGCTGGGGCCTTCGGGCTGCGGCAAATCCACCATGTTGCGCATGATCGCCGGGCTCGAAAGTATTGACAAAGGAGATCTTTATATCGCGGGGCGGCGCTATAACGATATCCCGGCGCAAAAGCGGCGCCTGGCGATGGTGTTCCAGAGTTACGCGCTTTTTCCGCATATGAGCGTGCGCGAAAATATCCTTTTCGGTTTAAAAATAAACAAGGTCGCGCCGGCCCTCATGGAAGAAAAATTCACGTGGGCCATTGCGCTTTTCGGCCTTACGGGGTTGGAGCGCCGTTTGCCCAAGGAAATTTCGGGCGGGCAGCGCCAGCGTGTGGCCCTGGCGCGCGCACTGGTGCTGGACCCCGATGTGCTTTTGCTCGATGAGCCGCTTTCCAACCTCGATGCGGCGCTGCGCGAATCTGCCATGGAAGAGCTCAAGCGCGTGCATCGTTCGGTGGGCAAGACCATTATCTATGTCACGCACAATCAAGTCGAGGCCATGAGCATGAGCGGACGCATTGCCGTGCTCGCCGGCGGCAACCTTGAACAATTCGCGGCCCCGCAAGCGGTGTACGACGATCCCCAAACGCTTTTTACCGCGGGGTTTATCGGCAGTCCGCCCATGAATTTTTTAACGGGCCTGCTGCAAACGCGGGGAACGGAAACCGGCATCGCCACGGAGGTGGGGTTTATAATTTTAGACAAGGAACGTCAGGTTCGCTGCGTCGCTTCGTTGGGGAAAAAAGTGATCGTCGGCATCCGGCCGCAAAACATTTCCTATACCGACCATTTTTCGGCGCGGCGTGTTTCGGACACCAGCATTACCCTTAAGGCGGAATTGTTCGAAACGCTCGGCGACCGCAACCTGGTAGTTGCGCGGGGCGCCGGTGATACGGTGCTGCGGTTTTTAATGAAGCAGGACGACGATATCTTGCCGGACCGCCAAGTCGGGGTTTTTATCGACGGACGCAAAATTCATGTGTTCGATCCGGACACGCGCAAAAGTATTTTTAAATAATTGATGTTAACCTCACCCCTTCACCCCGGTCTTCGGCCACCCCTTTTCCCCTCTCCCTTTGGGAGAGGGGCCAGGGGTGAGGTCAAAAATTACAAAGATTCGTCTATGTGTTTTTGATTAAATAATAATGCCGCCGAAAAAAACGATTCTTATAATGCTCCTGACGCTCCTGCCGGGCCTGGTATGCGCCGATGGCGCCCCAACGCTCCCGGCCGATTTACAACAGGAAGCTTCGGAGTGCATCGGCGCCATCTACCGCAACAGCTTTAAATCGGCCGAAGATGTCGCCCGTAAAATCATTAAAAAATATCCCGACCATCCGGCGGGGTATTTTTTTTACGCCGTCGCGCTCAAGGCCTGGATGGACTATTATAAAACCAACCGGCGCGAAAACGATTTTTATACCTGTTGCGACCAGGCCATAGACAAAGGCGAAAAAATGCAGGACAAAGGCCGGGGCGGCGGCTGGGTCGCCTTCTTTACCGGCGGGGCCGAAGGTTACAAGGGCACCTACGAGGCCGATAACGAGCGTTGGATTACCGCTTTCCGGCACGGCTGGAAGGGAATTTCAATCCTGGAAGATTTATATAAGGCCGAACCTACTCTGCAGGATTGCTGCTTTGGTCTTGGCAAATACGACTATTGGCGCTCGGCGCTTTCCAAGATGCTGTGGTGGATGCCGCACGTTGCCGACCGCCGCGCCGAGGGCATTCAAAAATTATACGCGGCCATGCAGGGCGGCGCCTTTACGCGCGAGGCCGCGGCCGAGGAGCTCGTGCGCATCCTGTGCCGCGAAGGGCGCTATGCGGAAGGCCTGAAAATTTGCGATACCTTCCTGGAAAAGTATCCTGCTTCCCTGTTTTTTCTGTGGGGCAAGGCGGGTGCGCTTTGGGGCCTGCAGCGCTACGAGGAGGCCGAAAAAACCTACCGCGCCGTGCTAAGCGGGGTGGAGGCCGAAAACCTCGACAATCACTGCGCGGCGATCATCTGCAATTACTGGCTGGCAAAAATTTATCGGCAAACGGGGCGCGCGGTGCAGTGCGTGGCCGAATGCAACCGCATGGAATTTTATAAAATTTCCGAGGAGGTCGCCCCCCGTGTAAAGGATTATTTAAGCAAGGCGGCCCAGTTGCGCAAGGAGGCGGCCGCGATGGAGCGGCCGTGAACGCTTGTTGTTTGTAAAGCGATCACAAAGACGCTCGACTACGCCTGTTCCTCCTGTACTTTGACCTTGATTTTTCTTTTGTTTTGATCGATTTTATAAAGCTCTCCTTTTCGCCGGGATAGCTCAGTTGGTAGAGCAATTGATTCGTAATCGTCAAGTTAATCCCCAAAGGCAGGAATTTAGCGAATTTTCGAGGGGTGTTGGAAAATAAAAACAAGATTCTAACAAGATATCTGCTTCCCGTCCGACTTCCGCAAGGCCTCGGGTGGGGTTACTTTTATTTAACATTGTCTTTCGATGAAGTTTTACCTTGGATTCTGTCAGAAAGTATTTTTTATAGGTCTTTTATTGTGGAGTTTTTATGCCGACAGTCTCGATGTTCTACGGAATCCTGATTCGTATTTTTTTCAATGATATTGACAAACACAAAGTTCCGCACATTCATGCCGAGTACCAAGGACAGGTTGCTTCATATTCAGTTCCTGACGGAAATATTCTTGCCGGTGAGCTGCCACCGAATAAGCATAAACTTGTCGTGGCATGGATCGAAATCCACAAGGAAGATCTTCTTGTAGATTGGGAGCTTGCAGTCCATGGTAAGAAACCATTTCCAATAAAAGGGCTCGACCAATGAAAATTACAGCACTGGCGCCACAGCCCGATTGGACTCTGGCCATTGTTACCGACGATGGGCGAACCGGCATGTTTGATGTCCATCCATACCTCGAATACGAAACGTTTGAGGCGCTTAAAGATATAGCTGCGTTCAAGAAAGTTTCAAATGGGGGCTACTTTGTCGAGTGGGAATGTGGAGCGGACTTGTCTGCTGATACGATTGAAGCGCGAATGAAAGTTCTGGATAATTCGCATGCCAGCGTTGTGCTTTAATCTTGATTTTATTCTTGTTTTGATTGATTTTTAAAAGTCTTTTCCTTCTATGCCGGGATAGCTCAGTTGGTAGAGCAATTGATTCGTAATCAGTAGGTCGCCGGTTCGAGTCCGGCTCCCGGCTCCATTGAATCCTCTTGCCGCGTTTTCCGGTTCAAAACCCAAAATTTCCGGTAGGGCCACGACGGCAACGCGGCGGAGCGAAACTTCACGGCCGACTTTTTGTTTGACATTTTGTCTAACATTTGTTATACTTAGTATGGATCATCCCTACAACATTCGGGGGCGCTTCATGCAATCAGTGAGCATCCGTGACCTTACGCACGGTTTTTCGCACTATCTCAAGGAAGTAAAAGGCGGTGAGGCGATAACGGTCCTTGAACGGAACGTTCCGGTCGCCGATTTAGTTCCGCATAATAAAAATTTGCTTTACCCAGGGTGGAAACGGAACCTCAAACGCCGTAAAATCAAAGGGGAATCCTTTGCCATGACCACGATAAAAAGCCGAAACGAACAATGAGGGCATTTATCGATACGTCGACCCTGTTTAAAAAATATGTCGATGAAGACGGGGCCGAAGAATTTGATGCCCTTCTTAATACCATCTTCCAGATCATTGTTTCCCCGGTTACCATCATCGAAATGCATTCTATTATTTATCGGCGATTACGGGAGCGCTCCCTATCGGCTGCCGATGCGCGCTGGATTGAAAATGAATTTATGACCGACTACGATTATTTCGGTATCGTGCAGTGGAATGAAGACTTGACAAAGAAATCGATTGCTCTGTCACGCAAATATCCCCTGCGAACACTTGACGGGATCCAACTCGCGTCTTCGATCCTCTCAAACGCCGCAATCTTTATAACCTCAGACAAACGGCTGCATGCATTTGCCGTTAAAGAACTTGACAAGGTAACGCTGATTGGATAAAAATCCGCGAAAAAGCCCGCAATCCACATTTTTCTTGACACTTCCAGGCCGAAATGGCAAGATTGTAAGGTTAGTCAGACCTGCTCGAAGCAGTTGTTTTTTTTATGGCGATTAACAAAAGCGGGTGCGCATGTCCAACCATGTACCCGGCGATAGCGGCCATAATGAGCATGCTCTTTTGCAGTCATTAATGGATAACATCCCGGATTCAATCTATTTCAAGGATACGGCCGGCCGCTTTTTGCTGGTCAATCGCAGCGAAGCGCTGCTCGCCGGATTGCAGCGGACCGCCGACGCCATCGGCAAGACCGATTTCGATTTTTTCCCCCACGAACTCGCGCGCCAATACCGGGGAGACGAGGAGAAAATTTACCGCGACGGCCGGCCCTTAGTTAACAAAGAAGAAATGCTGATAGACCCAAGCGGCGCCGAGCGCTGGTTTTCCACCACCAAGATCCCCCTGCACGGCGACAATTGCGTTATAACCGGACTTATGGGAATAAGCCGGGAGATAACGGCGCACAAGCAATCGGAAAAGGAAAAGGAGCGCCTGCGCGAACTCCAGTTGCAACAACACAAAATGGAGGCCATCGGGCTGCTTACGAGCGGGATCGCGCACAATTTTAACAACCTCATGACCCCCGTGCAGGGGTACGCCGAACTGGCGCTGCAGCTCATGAGCGATACCGAGCCGCATTACGACAACGTCAGCCGCATCCTGCTTTCCGCCAAACGCGTCACCGATCTTACGCGTCAACTGCTCCTGTTCAGCCGCAAGCAGGCCGCCCGCGCCGTAACGGTGGACTTAAACGCCTCCGTGGCCTCGCTGCTTGCCACCCTGCGCCGCAGCATTAGCGGCGCGGTGCGCGTAACGGCCGACCTGTGCCCGTATATCTGGTTGACTAAAGGCGATCCGGTGGAACTGGACCAGGTCATTATGAACCTTATCGTAAACGCGCGCGACGCCATGCCCAAAGGCGGCGCCCTGAGCATCCGCACGCGCAATGTAAGCATCGACGAACTTTACCGCGCGGTGGTGCCCTATGCCCGCCGCGGCGATTTTATCCGGCTCTCCATCACCGATTCCGGCGTGGGCATCCATAAAGACGAAATGCTGCGCATCTTCGAGCCGTTCTATTCCACCAAGGACCGCTGCCGGGGCACGGGCATGGGACTTTCGGTGGCCTACGGCGTGGTCAAGCGCCACCGCGGCTGGTTCAACGTTTACAGCGAGGTAGGCAAAGGCTCCACCTTCAACGTTTTCCTGCCCGCTTTTTCGGCCGTATCCGAAACGAAAGAACATCCCGTTTGCAAAGCAAAAGGCGCGAAGATATTATTGGTGGAAGACGAAGACATCGTGCGCTCCCTTGTTGCAAAGGCGCTGCGCGATAGCGGCTGCGCCGCCGCCGAAACGCGCAATGCCGAGGAGGCCAGGAGCGTTTTTAAGAATGAAAACGGTAATTGCGACCTTGTTTTCTGCGACGCAATCCTGCCCGAAAACGGCTGTCTGCGCTTAGTGGGCGATGTGCTTGCCCAAAAGCCCGATTGTAAAGTGCTTCTCACCAGCGGTCATGCCGACGAAAAGGCGCA
>JAQUMP010000054.1 GCA_028718065.1 Chitinivibrionales bacterium
GCGGCGCTTATGGCGGCATGGCCAGTTTCAGCACCAGCCATCCGGTTTTCGGCTGCGCGTCGTATCGCGATCCCAACCTTTCAAAAACGCTCAAGATTTTCGGGGAGGCTTTAAACGAACTCACGGGCGGCCTGGACGAAGAAACCGTCGACCAGAACATTATCGGCACCATCGGCCGCATCGATACCCCGCGCTCCCCGCATGAAAAGGGCCTGGGCGAAAGTATATCCTTGATTCTGGGACACAGCCCCGAATTCCGCCAGCACGTCAGAGATTCGCTGCTGGCGGCCACGCCCGCGGCAGTTGCGCGCCTGGTTGCCCGGGTAATTGACAATGCGGAATCGGCGATTACGGTGCTGGGGAGCGCCGCCGCGTTCGATAACGCCGCCAACGAGGGGTTGGCCTTAAGGCGCGAAAAATTGCTGGGCTGAAATGGTTATAATAAATTAGCCCGTTTCTGATTTGTTTTCAAAAACGGGCCAATACAGATGGTAGCGCTATGGGGAATCGAACCCCAGTTTAATGGCTGAGAAAATTTGTCAAAATTAAAAATCTGCATTTTTAGCAGATAATCGGCATATTTACGTCCCCATTGCCGCGGATGTCTTCACAGTATCTTCACATCGGCTTTCGTAGAACTTAATTTTCATAGCTGATTGAAGACTGTTCTTATGCCGATACGTTGAAAGCATCGGCGTTTTCCATCCGGCAATATCCATTATCATTCTTTCAGGATTGCCCAGCGCGTATAAATCGGTTGCCGCAATATGCCGCGTATCATGGAAGCGAAAATTAACAATTTTGGCTTTTCTCAAACAAGTTTTAAAAGTAGTTCTAAAATATTTGAGCTGGTGATAATTTCCGCTTTCGTCCTGCCGGTAGAATATCCAAGGACAATCGGAAGGGATATTCCGAAAATATCCGGCCATTTTTTGCGGGATAGGCTTATATATCGGGATTCCGGCTTTTGAATCCGGTACATAAAGCGTATTGGTGAGCATATTATAATTTTCGCGGGTTAAATTAATCAATTCCGATACCCTGCTTGGAACAAGCAAAGCATATTGAAGCATGGGAAAAAGGTATGGTGCATGTTCCGACACCACATTAAGCAATCTTTGCCGTTCGTCTTCCGTCAAGTAGCGGTCTCGTGGCTTTTCCTTTAATCTTGGAAACCGTACCTTAGAAATAGGATTAACCGGCAAATAATCAAGCGACACACAAACATTAAAAGCCGCGCGAACAATTTCGACAATACGATTTATGGAACTCGGTCCCCGGCGTTTTTCTAAGACTACTTTCCCGTAAGGCCGCTCAATTATTATTGGGCTTTGGCGAAGTAATGTAAGATACTTTTCCAAGCGCTCCGCAAAGTTTTGAACAGGGTAAGAACCTATCTCACGCCTTATAAATTCAATCTTACGCGCATGGGACACCGATAGATTAGGTTTTCTTTCGCGGTAAGCTGAAAGAACATCGTTAAACGTGCTTATGCCTTCTGCTGTCAAAGAGCTTACGGGTTTTCCTTCGCGGATTTCCCGTTTTAGCTGTTGTCTCCGGTCTCGCGCCTGTTCTCTTGAACCGTTTACCGTTTCGCGGCGTTCGATAATCTTGCCGCTAATTCGGATACGAACGCTTACCCGATATTTACCGGGTTCAAGAAGCACAATGCCGGATTCTTTTTTTTGAGCACTCATATTCCCTCTTTCGGGTTTATGAGTGTCCAGTGCTTGCTTCTATAAAATACCATCCCATACCCCTGAATGCCATATTAAAAAAGGTTTCCCGAAAGCAGCTTTTTTTCTACGCTGTTTTTATCAAAACGCCAAATTCTACCGATTTTCATTGCCCCCGGCAACCTCTGTCTATGGGCGATTATAAACTTTTTGCTAACACTAAGCCGGGAAGCTAAAGATTCTGTTGTATAGCAATTGCGGAAACCATCGTTTGTATTGCCGAAAACGTAATCGTTTGCCCGATTTTGTTGTTTTTTTTCCATTTTTTATTCCTTTTTTTTAATCTTTTTTTCGGTTATTTTTCAATCATTTTAGTTTTTTTAGGTGATTAAAGTGAGTAAGTGACTATTTCTAACATAAAAAGAGCATAGGAGAATTTATAGATATTTTACCGAAAATTAGAACACTTAATCACTTTAATCACTTTTCAAAAATCACTTTTCAAAGATAAACCGTCCCAAATTTTACATCCTTGCGAACCGCGCCGAGCCTTAAAACCGTGCTCACGCATCATTAAACAAAAACGACGACGGTTTTGTTGATATTCTCCGGCTTTTTTGCACCAATCTTGATAAGAACTATATAATGCACTTTGATTTACATCAAGAGACTTGACACAATCAGTCTTTTCGTCTAAAAAAGCCTGCAAAGAATCGCTGTCTTGTCGATAACCAGTAGTTGCTTCTTTTACGGCAGCGCAATCAATTAACCCTTCTTGGCGATATATTTCCCATCCGTCAATTGCCCAATTCAAAATACCTGAAAGCTCCTTAGAAAATGAATCGACCAATTCAGGCAATGGCACTCTTGCTTCCAATGGTATTTGTACCGTAAAGGGAATAAGTTTGATTCTACGCCATATTCCTTCGTCTAATCCCCGGATAACAGGCTGATGATTCCCATAAATCCAAAGCGTATGACTTGGGGTAAACTCAAAAGGTTCTTTATATAAAAAACGCGCCCTGATTGTATCGCCTCCAGTCAAGTCTTTTAATACCGCTTCATTAAACCTTTGGCCGTCTTGCAATTCGCTTGCAACCACAAAACGCGCGCCCCTTAAATGTGCAATATCATTAGGAATTTGCGTTCTTTGGTCTCTTGCCATTAACATTTCTGCGGAAGTTTTCTGGTAATAGTTTCCTAAAAGCCGTTTTATCGTTTCAAAAAAAACCGATTTACCATTAGCGCCGTTACCATAGCAAAAAAAGAGGCATTGCTCTAAACATTCTCCAGCCAGCGAAACCCCTACGGCTTTTTGGACATAAAGAATTAAAGAATCATCGCCATTGAATATTTGACAAAGGAAATCTTTCCATTTCGGAAATTGAGCGGCCGGCTCGTATAAAGCGCCGGATATTTTGCTAAGATGATCTAAGGGATTATGCGGTTTAAAATCGAGAGTTTTAAGATTTAATGTGCCATTCTGGCAATTGAATAAATAATAGTCGCGGTCAAAATCCTGCTCTGTTTTTCTAATTTCTGAAAGCTCTTTAAAAAAATCTAAAGCTCCCCTAAAAATCTGGTGTTTTTCAAATTTTAATAAGGCTTTTAATAGCTTTCCTCGATCACCTTCTGAACTGCTCGCATCTTTAAAAAACCTTTTTAATAGCTCCTCTGATAATTTGTAAACAAGACCATGATTATCCTCTTTCCATTGCTTGCCATCGTAAATAAGAAATTTACCAGACGTACAATTAAAACGAATTTTGTCTATATGTTTTTTTGCAATGCACTTTGCAAACCAAGCTTCGGTAATAAGAATATCGCTTGTTCCGTTGGATATTAAATATTCTTCTTCTTGGTTGCCATGTCCTTTTTTTGATAGGCCGTCATCGTACCCGCTTTTAAATGTCGCATCAATTTCACGGCTTTCAAGACCGCAAAGAATGGCCGCCCTGTTACATAAGCGATATGCAATTTGACGGTCTGCATTTTTATTGCCTAATTCACAAGCGCAAGAATAAAGAGCGGCATTTCTATTCCCGGCAGGAACAAACCCTAAAAGTAAATCAAGTCCCGCATTCGTTATATTTACCGGAATGGTTTCCGGCAATAGGATAATGGCATTTTCCCAAGTCCCGCTAATATAGGAATCCCCGCCCGTTTCCGCGTTCGGTTCATTTGGTAGCCAAAATTGCGTGAGCTTATCAGTTTTAGGGAAAATCTCAATTCGGCCTGTTCGGTTAAATCCCCAAGACTTGATAAAATGAAGAAAAGCCTTAATGTCGATAGGGCTTTTTAAAAAGTAAATTTGCCGAATACCTTTGCCGCTTTTAGAATGAAATCTTACCGGATTTCCCCCGAAAAACTTTGCAAGTTTTTCGTCATATTCGGTCATATCTTTTTGCCCTTCGTGTGCATCAAGATCGACGGCGAAAAAATAAACCTTCCCCTCTCTATGCGGCACAATTCCAAGGCGTGAAGGATGCTCTATTGTAAATGATTTATTATTTTTGTTTTTGGTTAAAAAAGAAACCTTTGTCAAAGTAACATTACGCCACAAATTAAGAGCCTTTTCTATTTGTTCCGAGGAATAAAGCCAGCCGAAAGCATTCCCATTAGTTAAACAACAAGTATCGGATTCACAAAAAGGAAATATTTTATCTGCTAATTCAAGGCGATTCATCGGGAAAACTCCTCTTTGTTTTTGCGCTGTTCTGCATCTTTGAATGTCTGAATTATGATTTTTTCTTGCTCAAAAGTAAGCGGAAGAAAGCCGCATAACCTGCCGCCCGTGGTGCTTGGCGGTTCACCAAGCGCGTGGGCAAGCTCACGGTTAGTAAGCCCGGCCAAGTTTCGGCGCTCTATAAGGTCTGTTCTTTTTTCGTACACAAAAGCCTTCTTTCTTCTTTTTGTTTTTTGGGTATATTTGAAAAAGAAACCCTATGGCGTTAAACCAAAGGGTTTCTTTTGTTAAAAGGTTTCAATCGTCGGAATTATCATTTTCCTCCTCAATCTCTTTTTTAATTTGGGCGAAGGCTTCACGGGCTTCTTGCTCCTCGGAAAATCCCTCGTATAAGTCCTCATCATTCTGGCTTTCGACAACGACCCAAAGGCCGCCGTGTTCCACCAATTTAACTCCGTCGCCTTCGCCGGTTTTTTCGTCGAAATCGCCGAAAGAATCGACGACCTGGCCGTTTTCAAGCGCAAGCTCAACCAGCGCGTCGAATTTTTTTTGTTTTGAAGACATCAAAAACCTCCCCTTTAAGATGATTAAGAAATTATCTACATTACTAAATTTAGCTTTTTTAAAAAAAAATTAAAATGGCGTTGCGTCACTTTGTGTCACTGTGACGTTACCGTAACAGAGGGTTTAATTATCGAAAAATCGGAGGTGGAAAATTATGTTTTTTTGGTAGCACGGTAGCTTTTTGCCTTGCACGCATCGCTACAATAAATATTTACGGGGTTGTATGCGGTAAACCATTCCTTGCAGATTTCGCATTGCGTTTGTACGCCTTGTTTGTCGGAAGGTATAATAGATTTTTGTTGCCAATTAAATAATATTTCTTCAAGCAATGAGTTAATCGAACTGTATTTTAAATATTTTTGAACGGTATCGAACCTTTTTATTTCAATTTCCGAATAACCAAATTCATTTAAAGGCTTAGCGGCAGAATCGCAATATTTAGGAATTTGGGTAATAAATATTAGGCAAATTTTTATTTGCTGAATAGGTATTTTTAATTCTTTTTTCAATTCCACCGCTTTAAAAATACGCGGTAAATCCGGCTGTTTTTTTAAAGTATTTTTTATGTAGGTGATAATCTTATCTGTATAAATCAGTAATTCGTTTTTATTGTCAAGACAGTAAACGCCTAAAAGGTTCAACTCATCTAAAAAAAACAATCTTGAATCAATTTTGTTATAGTCAAAACCAGGCGATAGTTTGTTATAACACCTAAGCAATATTTTTGCATTATCAGGCAGTTCATTTTTAAGATAGGAATGGAGTATTTCAGAAACCCATATTTTTTGATCGTTGGTTAAATCAATCTTTGGAATGGGCATTTTAAAATTAAACCTATCGAATGTGTACTCTAATGTAAATATAATTATAGAAGGTTTTGATTTTGAAATCAAGCAAAATAAATTTCTTTTTCTACCTTTATTAAAATGTTAATCGGTGTTTTGAAGATATTATTAATCTTTTGGCACAGCCTAAATCGACCGTGCCAAAAGATTTTTTGGTTTTTCCAGCCTTTTATTTTCCGAGGGAGCCTGTTTGCTCCGCTTCCGGTTCAAAAAGTGCATACCCAAAGCAATAAATCGGCGTAGCAATTGTCCACAAAAAAACCGTGCCGAGAATTACATTTCCCCAGCTTGTCGAATATTTAACTTTTGGCGATTGTTCTTTTGCTTCATTGATTAGTCCATAGGGTTTATATTCGACACCCCCGATAGACCTTGTAGAGGCACAACCGATAAACAAAATGCTTGCAACCAAAAATAATGCTATAAATTTTTTCATACTCAAACCGTTTTCCTTTCAAAATGAAGGTGAAAAATTACAGGTACGATTTATCGTGAAAGCGCCACCATAAGGTGGGCCACAACTGAAAAACCAAAAAAGTTTATTAACTCGGAAAGAAGGCATGCTATACCCCCAAAAAAAAGGACGCGACTTTCATCCCGCCCTGCATCGAGGTACTGGCATACCCGGCAACAAAGACGAAAGAAAGCGCGTCCCCTAAAGGACGCATACTTTCTACTCGTTCTTGCTGCCCAAAAAGTGCCAGTTTCCGATGCAGAACAAAGCAAAAATATGCGATATTTTTAACTATGAAAATTTAGTTTCTTATTCTATAAGAACATCCTTCGTAAAAAAAATTGGTTGTATTTGATATGGTCGGGTATTTTTAATCTTACAATCTTTTTTCCACTTTGTCTAATAAAATAGCCCTGAATACCATTGAAAGCAAGTTTTTTGAAAAGGCTTTGGATTTCCTGTTTATAACCTGTTTATAATATGCAAGCACCGGACACTCGGTTTTTTGTTTCGTCTTCACAGCGTCTTCACACTAACAGGAAAACAAGGGGTATTTCAGGGTATTTCGGCAAGGGCGGAAAAATAGGGGAAAAATAAAAAACCCGAAAATCTGCCTTGAATTGCCGATTTTCGGGTTTTGACGTTGGTAGCGCTATGGGGAATCGAACCCCAGTTTAATGGCTGAGAACCACTCGTCCTAACCCCTAGACGATAGCGCCATAAAAATTTTAAAAAACTGGGGTGCAGGGATTCGAACCCCGATGGCTGGCTCCAGAGGCCAGTGCCCTACCGTTGGACGACACCCCATCGATCGATACCGATAACGGACCTGATATAGCCAAGGAAAATAGGTATCACAAGGTCCGAAATCAAGAACAAAGCAAAGCTATCCGTTTATAAAAAAAGCCGTTAATAGCTTTTCTTTCTTGTTAAAATAAGCTTACCGGTATACTTGCAACTCTCGGTCTGGCTTTCGATAATAAATTCTTTGGAATCCTGAAAATCAGTCGGGTTAAGGACGATTTGCTTATTCCAGGTTATGGAACCGAGCCCAATAGGCATTTCTCCGGTAATAAACGGAATCGGAAACGGCAGCGTGGCAATACCGTTGAAGGTAAGCAAAATAATCTGACCCGGCTTAAGACCCGGTAACGTCGTCGCACAGTTGATCGAGTGCTTGCCGCCGCCGACAATCGCCACCTGTTGACTGCAGCCCCAGGTCGGCAGGCCGGTTGCATCGGCGGTGACCGACATAAAAAACTTTTTCGCCGATGAAAGACCCCCGATAATTTCTCCTCCAAAAGAGGTCAGGGTCGCATCGTAGGTATATTCTCCCACATTTAAATTCCGCGTCAAGGTGTTGTTGCCTTCGTTGGATTCTTTAACGACATTCTGTTCGTCCGCCGACACGGTAAAAACATATACGCCCTTGGCCGGCGCGGTAAACGCCCGGGTTAATGCCAATGCACGATTATTACCCTTGGCCGCGGCTATTATGCCCATGGGAACAGTCACTTCTATCGGCGTAATGGGCGGTATGGAGGTAATTTTTGCCATAAAGGGAGTGGTGATGTTTTCGGGATATTGAACGCTGAATTCCACTTCCAGAGTAGTTGACTGACCGGCGACCGGATCGATTCCGCCCGCCCAGCGGATATTGACAGGAGATATATCGGGATCCATGGCCGGCGGCGGCGGATTGAGCACGCTAAAAAGCTGGGGGCTTTCGATTTTTGTCGTATCGGCAAAAACCACCAGACCGTATTGACCCTCGGGTATTTTAAACTGATCCAAATAGAAGTTATTAATCACCGTATTAAACGCCCTCGTTTGCGCGCTGCCGAGAGCACGCCCGATCCCAATCAGGCGCGCTTGCTGCAGCTCCCCCAGCAGAAGGGCAGGGCGGACGGCCGAAAGCGGCGCCCGGTTGTTTGCAGCAATAAGCGCGCGATCAGAAAATGCCTGTCTTGTGCTTGTCAAGTGCTGCGCTAAAGCGGCATTCATTGAATAGCTCATCGCGTTTATAGACTGGTCGCTTGCCGAAACGAACGCAGGGTTCTGTTGGACTTTCATTTTAAATGCCGCAAAAGGCGGCAGCTTCCAACCGAGCTTCCGTTCGAAATTGCCCAGAACGATACGGTTATTGGTCGCAACAATAATGGTGCTGTCCGGGAAAACTACTTTTTCGGTAGTATTCTGCATAAGTTTAACTTTGATTTTTTGCAAGGCATTAAGATGCGTGCCGTAAATATAAAGATTTTTGGTTTTTCCAAGGACAAAAGTCTCCGGAACAACGCCGGTTATTTTGGGCGGCAGTTCGCGGATGGGGACTTTTTTGCCGAAATTAAACCCGGCGATAACGTTGCCGCGCAAATCCGAAGAAAGAATTATGGTCAGAAAAAATATCGTAAAAATGCCCATAAAAGAAACGCCCACGATATTGGGCACGGAAAAATTGCCTTTCATTTTAATAAGAATAACGGCGAATACAAAAACCCCAATTGCCAGAAAAATAATTGAAACGATAATCACGATGGCGTTGACCGTTTTGTCGACTATTATAACCGCGCTACCGGCGGTAAGCACGACAAGGTCTTCCACCGTCGTCGAAATCGTATTGATTTGGAGCTGCAATTGCGATGAAATTTGGTCGATAAGGGAAGGCAAGGTTTTATTTAAAATGCCCGAGTTGATTTGGTCGAGCAGCAGGGAAATATCGATAAACGTATGATCGATGGTACCATTGGCTTGATCAAATAAATAGCCGCCGGAATTCTGCATGGCAGATTCAAGTTGCGCCATTAGATTGGAAAGCCGTTGATCGACCACGTCGCCGACATCCTGCCCCAATTCTCCGCTTTCGACCTTGGAATCGACCAAGCGCGTGACGTCATTGATTTGGTTCATAAGATCGGTTGCGGCCTTGGAAACATCCTGTATTGATCCGGCAATTTTATCAAAAGCTTCCTTGTTTATATCACATCCGCCGCACCCGCCGACAACGGTAACTAATAGCGCCGCAATCACCAAAACTTTTACTTTCATACCCAGCTCTCCTTTTAAAAAAAGATTTTGGAAAAACAGCAATAACGCATGATTTAAAAAACGCCAAAAATAAAATATTTTTTTGCCACGAAAATAAATGGCAGGTACTCTGAAGGCTCCGACAAACCGCGATAATCGCTTTAGTCAAGCTGATAATTTTGGGAGACAAACAAATATTTGCTTGGGCTTTGGCGAAGAAAAAAATATAGTAAGAAATAAATCGTGCTGTCAAATAAAAACGGTGCGCTCTTAAAATTAATTCCGGGCAAGACGGGTTTAATCGGCTTCGTCGCTCAAATTTTTTCCGATCCCATGCGTTTCCATCTTGGAGTAGAGCGCCCGGCGCGAAATTCCGAGCAGCGCGGCCGCCTTGGTTTTGTTGCCCTGGGCCCGCTCGAGCGCCTGCATCACCATGTTTTTTTCCAGTTCGTCAAGCGATATGCCGGTGGGCGGCAGCCGGAAAACCCCGGGCGACATAAGCGACCGGTTGTGACCGATATGGTCGGGCAGGTGCGCCGGTTCTATGGTTTTATTTTCGGCCACGATAACGGCGCGTTCGATGCAGTTTTCCAGTTCGCGCACATTGCCGGGCCAGGCGTATTCCATTAAAATCGTCATGGCCGCAGGCGACAGGCCGCCGGTATGTTCGAATTTTTTGCAAAAGGTTTCCGCGAGCATGCCGATATCTTCCCGGCGCTCGGCCAGCGAAGGAATAAAAATCGGAAATACGTTCAAACGATAATACAGATCTTCGCGGAACGATCCCTCCTTGAGCGCCTCTTCGAGGTTGCGGTTGGTGGCCGCGATTACGCGCGCGCCGGTTTTAATAACGGTCGTTCCGCCTACCCGTGTAAATTCATGTTCCTGAAGCACCCGCAGCAATTTTACCTGCAAGGACAGGGTAAGGTCGCCGATTTCGTCAAGGAAAATGGTGCCTTGGGCCGCGGCCTCAAAAAAGCCGATTTTCTGGGCATTCGCACCGGTAAAGGCACCCTTTTCGTACCCGAACAGCTCGGACTCCAGCAGGTTCTCGGGCAGCGCGCCGCAGTTGACCGTTACCCAGGGGCTGCGGCCGCTTTCGGCATGAATGCCGCGCGCGATAAGTTCCTTGCCCGTGCCGCTCTTCCCGCGGATGAGGACCGTGGTATCGCGTTTGGAAACCATGCCCGCCTGCTCGATGACGCGGCGCATGGCTTTTGACGTTCCGAGAACGGCATTAAAACGATAGCGATTGCGCAGGTCCTCTTTGAGCCGGACATTTTCGGCGGCCAGATTTCTTTTTTCGAGGGCCGCGGCCACGAGCATGAGCATTTCGTCCATTTCAAACGGCTTGGCCACATATTCCAAGGCCCCGTTTTTCATGGCCTCGATGCCGCTCTTTGCATCGGTAAAGGCCGTCATGACGATGACCTCCACGGCCGCATCCTTTTTTTTAAGGACCGCGAGTAGCTCCAGGCCGCTCATGCCCGACATGCGCACATCCGTGATGACTACATCCGGTAGTGCCTGCGCCAGGTATTTGAGCGCCGCTTCCGCGCTTTCGGCGCTTGTTACCGTGTGACCTTCGGCCGTGATGGCCATGGCCAGAAGCTCCCGCATTTTGCTTTCGTCGTCCACGATCAAGACATGCGCCATAAGCCTTCTCCGATGGTGATGGTAAAACAGGTTTTGGCCTGCGCCTGCGGCCGCAGGGCCACGCCATAGCCGCAGCGGCGGCAGAGCTTATTGACAATTGCGAGCCCCAGGCCGGTGCCGGTCTTGGCGCCGCTCACGAACGGGTCAAAGAGCTTCCCGACGATTTCGGGCGGCACGCCGGGGCCATTGTCCAAAAAATGCAACTGCATTTCCGCGGCGGCAAAATCCGCCCGGATCGTAACGTCGCCCGCGCCGCCCTGCGCCTGGGCCGCGTTGCGCATGAGGTTGTCGGCAATGCGTACAAACGCGTCCGGATCGCCTTTAATTTCGCAGGCGGCCGGGACCTGGTTGACAATTGCAAATAACGGCCAGAGCCCTTTAACGGCGGTCGCGGCCGCATTAATGACCGGCGCGGGAGCGAACCAGCGCTGCTCCACGCGGTGGTCGCGGCTTAAGGTAAGGATATCGCCGATCAGCCGCGAAAGCCGCATGATTTCGTCGGAAATAAAACCAAAGGCGCGCTGGGCGCGGCCGGGATCGAGGGTTTTCTGCAGAACATCCACCGACGATTTAATTATGGCCAGCGGGTTCTTGAGTTCGTGGGCCAGTTCGGCCGCGATCGTGCCGAGCACGGCTAAGCGCTCCTGCCGTTGCGAGCGTGCCAGCGCCTCTTCCATTTTTTTGCCGATGCGCAGGAGGCTGAGCACCAGGGCC
>JAQUMP010000055.1 GCA_028718065.1 Chitinivibrionales bacterium
CAGCACGAAGAAATAATGGAATGCGTCGGATACCACGCAATCCCGGTCTTTCGCATGGAAGATACCGAAGGCCAGCCGCTCAAATACGCGCAGCTTGAAACGAAATCTTTGCCTCTTGCCGATATCGCCGCCCGCTGGGGAATTGAAATCAAGGCAGGAGCTTTTAACGGTGAGTATCTTGGCTATTATTCAGACGGGAAAAAAGAAATTGTTTTGGCAACCGATAACGAAAGAACATTTCTCCACGAGCTTTCACACGCCGCCCATTACCGCATCGATCCAAAAGCAGAACAAGCCCCGGCATGGGAAAAAGAGATAATCGCCGAGCTATCCGCGAGCGCACTTCTTTACATGATGGGTAAGGAAGGCCATACAGGAAACCATTTCGCATACATCACCCGATACGCTGAACAAGCCCACCTTTCGACCGTTAAGGCATGTATGAAGATTCTTAATAAATGCTTTGCCGTTATCAATGAGATCGTGGAGGCGGCCGAACCGCAGGAACTTAACCAGGCAGCATAAATGAGGGCGGGCATTGCCCGCCCTTTTCTCCGGGAGATTATATAATGTCAAGAGTTATTCTGTTTCTTATGAAGGAATTTGACGGATATGACGAAGACCGGGAGCTTTTCGACGAAATCAGGGTAATTAAATCGCCGGAAAAATCCATTATTGACCGGATATTAGAACAGGTTGAAGCGAAATAGTTTCGCTTCAAAACTAACAAACCACAAACAGAAAGGATGGAGCGTATGGAAGAATTGCTTAAAGAGATTAAGGAAACCGATTACGAATTGTATCTTGTAATCGTGAAAATTTACAAGGGGTACGGCATTGAAATAAACGTGTAACCGCGGCGCCGCGGCGGACAACCCGCAGCGATCGGCGGCAGGGGACTTCACTCCCCTGCCGATATTTTCCTTGCCCGGATCGCCCATTTTTCTGCGCCGGAAATGCCGCATCGAGCGGCATTTCCTCTTTGGGCCAGCCCCGCCCGTTTCTGTTAAGGACGGGACTGGCAAGCAGGTACTATGCCAAAAATGACAAACCGCCCGAAATAACATTGATCCGGACGAAACCCCAAAGGCGCTGAAAGAGGTGGAGGATGCAAAATTACGAATAATTAATTATAAGAGTTTAAATAATGTATTTTGTCTATATATTCCTAAAGAAGGACTATTACGATGGCAAAAGACAAAATAAGTTCTAGTGGTGCGTGTGTTTCTGACTTAGAATCCGGGTATAAATCACGTCTTGAAGAATCAAAATTGCTTCTTGGTAATGGATATTATTTGTCTTCAATATACCTTGGCGGATATGCTTTTGAATTGCTTTTGAAAATTATTATATGCAAAAAATTAGGTTTAACGGATTTACCCTCTTGCTTTACAATACACGACTTCGAATCATTACTTTATTCAGCCGGACTTTCAGATGAACGAGGAAAAGACCCAAAAGTATCGGCTAATTTTACATATGTTAACTCTTCTTGGAGCGAAGGCAAAAGATATGATAATCCATCAAAATATTCTGTGGACTCTGCATCTAAATTTTATGCGGCGCTAACGGATTCAAAAGAGGGAGGGCTAATTCCATGGCTAGAACAAATAGTAGCGAAAATATAGAAAAAATTGAAGCTTCATTAAAAAAATATTTTAATGAAACCGGTGTTTCTGACGCAACGATTAATATTACGCCCAGCGGCTACTCAGATAATATTCACGTTATTTTAGTATCAGATACATTTGCCGGAAAAGAGCAAACAAAAAGGGAAGAACCTATTTTTCGGTATTTAAAAGACAATGTTGGTGATTTCGTTCTGGTAAAAATAACTTTATTATTAACTATGACTTATGATGAATATTCAAGATATTCAACTCCTGGAGCAATTAATACTTCGGGAATAATTGGTCTAAGCGCAACAAACGAAAATTAAGCAAAAAGAGAGGCATTCGTGGCACAAGCCCTGCGTGAAGCGGAACGCCTGGAATCATTAGAAAATATCTGTTTAGGCATTCTCTGTGAAACCGGGGCGGTAAAAGAATGCGAACAACACCTTGGTTGTGGCTATTATATAGATCAGGAAGATTCCGATGCTGTAAATCATGCCTATGCAAAGACCACATTATTATTTCAGAAAAAAGATGCGCAAATGAAAGATTTTAGGTCTCTGAAAGAATTAAGGCAAGCAATGAAGAACGCGTATGAAGATAAAACAATGCAGGAATGTCCTGGTTGTCAGGCACGGGAAAAAGATTAAATTGGGGGCACTTTTGCCCATTAGGAGCGTATTCTAATAAGACGGTTTTCGTATGCCTGCCCCAAGAATTGTGCACTCAATCCAGAAACACCGTGTCCTCATATCTACAAATGACAGAGATACGTTTGAGCTTTCGTCCGGGACTCTGGTAAGAATTGCAAATAAATCCTTTGTGTTCACTGCGCAACATAATCTATCCCACCTTGCACAACGAAAGTTCTTTCTTAATTTAGGTATTCCCTATCAAGATTGTTTCTTTATGGTGAAGAAAATATGGTCGGATGAAAGCTTGGATATTTCCTACATTGAGCTCGATACCGACGCTGTTGAGAAATATCGCCGAGGGATCGAACCTGTAGTACTTGGAAAGAAAGTCCCTTCTATGCAACTCGCACCAAAATATAGAGCTGCCGCTATACTTGGGTATCCATTCGCTAATGTTCATTTGGACGGTCAGAGCAAGACTTATGGTGTTGAGACCGTTTATATACTTTCGCAACTTGTCAAGTCTGAAAACTGGCCAAGCGGAATAGATAAGGATAAATCGCAATGTATGTTGATTGAGTATGGGCAGAGGCATGGCCAGACCTTTATTGATCAAAATGGTGCCCCCGTTTCAACGCCGTTACACCCAGGAGGATTGAGTGGTTCGGCCATTTGGAAATTCAATCCAGAAACTATGGACCACGAAAACCCGGAATATGCATTTTGGGGGATTCAAAATTGTTGGTTTCCAGGCCAGCAGGTTTTGTGTGGAACGTACATCGAACCGTTAATTAAAAAAATTGCTTCTGATTACGGATTCGGGTTTTAAGAAGGAATTGCATGCCTCAGAAAACATTGCCAAATCGGCAAACCCCTTGCCACCGATTAAGTGTAGGGGGAAAATAAAGCGTGCTTCAAATGCCGACGTATCCTTACAATGATTTTTTTAGCATAACAGTTAGGCCAGCAGAACCGATTTCAGAAGGTTTTATTGTTGAAGCAACCCTCTACTTTAATAATCATCTATTTATATGCGCTTGTAAACTAAATCGCAACAAAATTTAATATATAACAAAGAGGCTCAATTATGGACCTTGACGTATTTGAAAATGGGGAAAAGATATGGGTGTTAAGCAATGCACGTGTGGATATTGACAGAGGCGCAGCCACCGTTAGGGGAATATGGATGGGCATTTTACCGTTTGCAAGTGCATCTGAACAAGCAATTGCTCTTGAACTAAGAGGGCCTAATATTCTTATTACAAACGCATGGATTTCGAATGGATTCGGCGGCCCGATCGATTCTTCAATTGAAATCAAAGGAATTTCCAAAAGCTAAAAGGAGCCTTTCACATGGCAGCAATTACAAAAGCGGAACTTATCAAGCTTCAAAAAAATTTAAAAGCGGATGCAGCGATTGGAGAAAAATTTGGAATTAGCCGGCAGGCCGTCCACCAGCTTAGAAAAAAATACGGCATCCCGTCAAATATTGCAAAAAACGACGAAAGAAATAAAAAGATAGTTCAACTGTACAAAACCGGAAAAAGAATGGTTGATGTTGGTAAGAAATTCGGAATTTCGACTTCTCATGTGCAAAGGATAATCATGTTGCGCACCGAGAAAAGAAATAAAACGAAAAAGTAAAAGTATTACAGCCACAAAATCCGCCTTTTTAAACGTCATAGAAACCATTATCGGCCTTACCAGACGCACCGCAGCACGGATTTTTAACGCCGGAGCGGATTAGCGACACAGAAAACCGGAAATATTATAAGGTACGTTAAGATTTCAGATTGAACTCTTTCCTGCGATAATAATAAAAGGCTAAAATTAAGTTGCATTATTATAGCGAAGAAGCTATATTAATATATAGCGCGCGCGCTATAAAGGAGTTTTTTTAATGGAATTGTTTTATTATCAAACAGAACAGGGAAGAATACCAGTTAAAGAATATATTGACGCCTTAGAGAAAGAAGATAGAGCAAAAATAATAGCGGACTTTGAACTAATACGCAAATATGGGCTGAAGGACGCACCAGTATCAACGAGAAAATTACAAGGGGGCCAATTTAAAGGGAAATTATGGGAAATTAAAACAGGAAAAAGTAATCAGCACCGTATTTTTTATTGTATCCTTCTTGGAACGCAATTGCATATGCTGCATGCCTGTAAAAAGCAAAAGGAAGGAGGGCAAAATAAAGATTTGGATACGGCATTGAAGAGATTAAAAAAGATTATATAAAAGATAAATCCGATTAAGAAAATTCATATAAGATGAGGCTAAAACCATGAATAAAAAATATGTGGGAGTATCATTTGAAGAATCCGTTAGAGAATGGGAAAAAAAAGATCCTGAATTGAGAGCTAAAATCAACGAGTATAAGGAAAAAGCCGAACTCGCAATGCTATTGAAAAAAACAAGAACAAAAGAGGACATATCTCAAACCGAGCTGGCAAAAAAGGCAAATGTTCCTCAATCTGTAATAGCAAGAATCGAGAGTTTGGAGTCTAAGAGTTTGCCGAGATTGGATTTGTATTCAAGGATAATGAGTTCGATCGGTTATAAATTGGTTATTAATGCAGTGAAATCAAAAATAGCATTATCAATGCCTCGACTCCCCCTTAAGAAAAAAGGGAGTGGTAATTTAGCATTTGCAGGAAAGAATCGATAATGGATTTAACGAAGGAGCTTCAGAAAAATATTCTTATATCTGGTTAAGGGATCGCTCCAAATTGGTCGCTCCCAATCATCCACTAAAAAGCGCATTTCATTGTATGAATAGACAGCAAATAGTATATTGAAAAAGGAATAAAAACAGACCTGGAAAGGCCCGCTTAAAACCCGTAGAAATCATTTTCAGCCGTGCCGGCGTGTCGCAGGAGGGATTTTTGAAGCTCGAACGAATTAACGACAAGCTCATGCTCCACATCACGCCGAAGGCAAGCATTGCCTTCAAGGAAGCATGGGTCGAGCGCTTGAGCGCTCTTCCCGTCGAGGAATACGGCGTGTTCATGCGCGATACCATCTATCCCGGATTGTCGGTCCAGGATAGAAAAGTCTGGCACCGCACCCAAATCAGCAACCAGGACCTTTTCTTGGCCGTCAAGGCCTTTAAATGAGCCTTCCCGCAGTCATTCAGAACGCTGATGCCGGCCTTGCCGCCAAAGCAGATCGCGTCCTTGCCGGCTGGCTGGCCGAATCCTGTTCGTCCGAGGCCAGCCGGGTTATCTACCGCAACGACCTGAAACATTTCGGAGTGTACCTGAAAGAGCTGGGCAAGGATATTTTTCACCTTGACCGGCAGGACATCCAGACCTACCTTGAGTTTTTGCGAACGCAGAAACTATCGGCCGCCACACGCGCGAAAAAGCTCACGGTCATAAAAGGCCTTATCCGCAATCTGTCAATAGAAGGGCTTTTTCTTTTCGATGAAGCACAGAAGATTTTGGGGATCAAGGCCCCGAAAGTGTCCCGCGACGGCCGCACACCAGGTCTCTCGCGTGAGGAAGCCCGAAAGCTCCTCGACGCTCCCCCACCGGACACAATACGCGGAGCGCGCGATCGCGCGCTGCTCGCCGTATTACTCTACACCGGCGGCCGCCGGTCCGCAATCTGCAATATCAAAGTCGGTCACTTGCTGCACGAGACCGGCGTTCATTACGTGTTGCTCCACGAAAAAGGCGACCGGCGGATCCGGGCGCCGCTCCATCCCCAGGCCTCGGAGCGCATCCAAGCCTGGATGACCGCCGCAGGGATCAGCGTGGACGATAAAGAGGCGTATTTATTCCGGCCGTTCAATAAACGCGGGACCACGCTTCAGGCAAAACCCATGCATGAGTGTATGATCTGGCATACAGTCAAGAAGTACGCCAGGGCCGCAGGCCTGCAGGTGGACCGGCTCGACGAGCGCGGGATATGCGCCCACTCAACGCGCGTAACGGCCATTACGGCCAGTTTTGAAGGCGGGGCCAAGCTCGAGGAAATCCAGCAGCTCGTGGGACACAAGGACCCGAGGAATACGCTGCGGTATAGGAGATCAAGTCCGAAGGATGCGGTCAATGCGGTTATGAGAATAAATTATTAGACACTGAAGCTTCGCGTATTTTATTTTTCAGATTAGCCACTGAAAAGTTAAATACCGCCATAAACTATATTTAAAAATTGCATGAAATAGACCAGAGACTGGTTCATTTAAAAACAGAAAATGCTCCTTTGCGTTCACCGTAGATGAGCAAATTAACTGTGTTTTTTGGATTATTGTTTTGTATCATATATCCCTCATTTTAAGAAAACAAGAAAAATGATAAAAACAAAAAATACACGCACCTTAATAATAATGTCCTGCCAAAATCTCTGGCTCTCATTCTTGATATTCCTTTTGCTCGCCATTGCATGTTCTTCTTCTAAAGAATTAGCAAGTAAAATGAAAGTATCTTTGTTTATTCTTTCTGATTCAGCAGATGTCCAGAATGTATTGACATTAGCGGACTCATGTATTGATGATGCTTCAAATTTGGCGAAACCATTTGCAACAAACTTCGTTGCCGCAGAAGAAATCCCGACGGAAAGTGGACAGATAAAAGGCGAAATTGCTTGTAAAGAAGATAAATTGAAAAATGTTGATATGTTGCTAGGCGGACTCTGTTTCCAATCAAAACTGAAAATTGCTAACCTAGGCAAACTCCACTGCCTTTGGGGACATCGCAGTATTGTATATCTCTCTGTCCCAGTTCGTCCCTTTTATATGGTGGATAGTGCAAGATCAATAGATGCTATTTCACCGGTTTCGTTAAAAATCAAAAAAGCAGGAAACGAACGAGATGTTCTTTATATCGGCATTACCAAAGAGGACTCAAAGAGATTTGAAATACTTACGGCAAATAATGTCTCACGGTATTTAGCAATATGCATTAATGGTGAGGTATATGGAACTCCACGAATACGCAATAGAATATCAAGCAGCACAATCGCACTTCCTATCAATAAAAAAGATTTGACCGAACTTGAGCATATCTCGAAAATATTGTAATGCAAACTTTATTCAAATAAAGCATGCCATAATATTCATTTAGCCACTAAAGGTCTAATTATTATTTTTGTTTTAAACTAAAAGCCTTTTTTGTTAATTTCTTGTTAAATCCCACCTAATTTTATCTTTTCTTGCCTGATTAATTCCGCGATCTTTACCTGTTCCGGGAATCTTATAGTAAAAGATATTGGGAAAAAGCGGGTGGCATTTTAGATTTTTTCCTCTCAAGCTACTTTGGAGGTGGTTTTGAGAAGAAAGGCCACCATGCCACCCGAAGATAAAATACCCGTCAACAAGACGGGAAGCAAAGATTATTGTCTCTGTCCAGCCTGTCCCTACTGTGGTTTTCCCCGGAGTTGGCTATTTGTGCCCATCCCCTCGAAAAGGTAAAAGTTTCTCAGGCTTGATTTAAAGCCTTGGGTCGTTGCTGGGCCAAATAGGCAAAGAATACGCGCCGTCCTACACCTGCGAGCCCACAAACCTCGGTTGCTGTTTTCTCGGAGTTTTCGTATAAAATCCTGGCATTCTCTAATTTTGTAACGTCTGTTCGAGGCCGGCCGCCGGTTCTTCCGCGTGCTTTTGCTGATAGCCTTCCTGCTGCGGCACGTTCAGCGCGAAGCTCCCGCTCCATTTGATGAATAGCTCCCATCATCGAAAGAAAGCAACGCCCCGTGGCGGTTGTGGTATCAATACTTTCACGCAAGGAGACCAAATTAATCTGACGGTGATTTAGCAGCTTGCTTGTTTCGAGGAGATCGAGAAGCGATCGTGTCATGCGGCTAAGCTCGGTGACTACTAATATATCAGATGGACGGATATAATCCAGAAGCTGATTCCACCCCGGGCGATCCATCCGCGATCCGGTCATCTTATCTATAAATATCTTACTGCAACCTGCCTTTTGCAAAGCATCCATTTGAGAGTCAAGATTTTGGCCAACACTGCTGACCCGTGCGTACCCGATTCGATGTACCGTTATTTTAAGGTCGGTATTCTGATCTCGATCTTTCATTGTGCAAAAATATAACACATTGCTGTTGTTTATGCACTATAATTATAGCAAAGGTTTTAGCACTTAAAACCGGGTATAAATGCCCTTATCGAGCCCAAAAGCCATACAGTGCAGAAAGTAGACTTTTCTGCACTCTCAAAAATGAAAGGGATGCCTCGTTATGAGCAATAATTCGCGTCGCCTATCAATTTTATCCGAGCGAGAAATTGATGACTTGTATGGTTTGCCCCATTTCAATGAAGGGGAACGTGTTCTCTATTTTGACCTTAGCCCGACTGAATTATCAATAGTTGGTGGCATTCATACAACTTCCGCGGCTGTTCATTTGATCTTGCAGTGCGGTTACTTTAAAGCCAAGCGTCGTTTTTTTACCTATGCAAGAGAAGAGGTACTTGATGATCTGAGCTATATCCTTCGAAAATATTTCCCAGACTATGATCTGAACTCTGTTAAAGCGCTGTCGAAGCCCACTCGCCTCGAACAGCAACAAATTATTCTCCGGATGTTCAATCAGCGCTTATGCGGCCCCACCGATAAAGAGCTTTTGACCAATAAGGCTCGACGGATTGCGATGTTGTCGACCCAACCGCACTATGTTTTACGAGAAATTTTAGATTATCTGGTTGGCCGGCGGATAGTTGCTCCAGGATACTCTTTTTTGCAGGATCTGATCGGTCATGTTGTGACCGGGGAACGGATGCGAATTACTCGGTTGCTTGACAAAGCAATAACTCCGGAAATTGTTTCACAATTGGAACAGATGCTTCAAGCAGAAGAAGGCGTATATCGAGTTAACGTGCTCAAGCATGAGCCGAAGGACTTCAGCAATAAGGAACTGCGGCAGGAAGTCAGCCGCCGTAATTTCTTTCAGCCACTTTATGAATTCGCTCGGACTTTTTTAGCCACAGCCGGCTTATCCTCCGAAAGCGTCAAGTATTACGCCTCTTTAGTCACCTTCTATACGGTCTACAAACTGAAGCGCATGCAGACCGGCGCCACACGGTTGTATCTACTCTGTTTTGCTTTCCATCGACACCGGCAGATTAATGATAACCTTATCGAGGCATTTATCCATTTGGTCGACAGCTATGAATCCCAGGCAAAGCTTGCCGCGGAGGCCAAGCTACAACAAGAAACAATCAAGGCCAGCGATAATTTGGAGGCTGCGGGAGCAGTGCTCGATTTGTTTGTCGATGCTTCTATTCCGGACGACATGCCTTTTGCAAATGTAAAGGAAAAGGCGTTCTCGATTCTTCAACCTGACCGTTTTTCATCCGTAACGAAGTTTATGCGCAATATTACCTTCGATAAGGCTGGCGTCGAATGGTCCTTTTATTCAACATTGTCGAGGACCTTCAAGCGCAATTTGCGCCATTTGTTTTCATGTTTACGGATCGCCGGCCGTGTCGAGGATGCACCTCTGGTAGAGGCGATTTCTTTTTTACAAGCTCTTTTACAACAAGGAAAATCGCCAAGCCAAACAAGCCCTGCTGCTTTTCCGATTGCGATAATACCCGAAAACTTGAAAGCTTACTTGTATGAATCGGCAATGCCAGACGAAAAAGAAAGGGGCTTGAATGTTGACCGCTATGAATTTCTGGTATATCGCCGGCTCAAGAGGGCATTGGAGGCTGGCGACCTTTTTTGCCAGGACAGTAACGAATTCCGGCGCTTCGAAGATGATCTGATCAGTGATGTTCGATGGCAAAACAAAGATGCTGTTTTACAGGAGATCGGGCTGCCCATCCTACAAGCGCCGATCAAAGAAACGTTACAAGCCTTCCGGGAAACGCTGGAAACCAAGTTCCTTCTGGTCAACCAACGCATCGAAAACAGCTGTAATAAACACATTGTTATAACAGGAGCCCAAGAGAACCGTCGCTGGAAACTGATATATCCAACCGAAGAGGACGAAGTCAATAACCCCTTTTACGGCCGGCTACCGGGAATCGGCATTGCCGATTTGTTGTGGTTCGTTGCAGAACGAACAGGATTTCTGGGTTCTTTCACCCATGCCCTTGACCGATATGTTAAACACAAACCTGATTCTCGTGAAATTCTCGCCTGCATTGTGGCACTGGGCAGCAATATGGGTTTGAAACAAATGGCAGAAATCTCGAGCCTCAATCATTCTTCAATGCGGTCGACGGCACGCGGTTACCTGAGGCTGGAAACAGTACATGCAGCAAATGACGTAATCAGCAATGCAACCGCCGCATTGCCGATTTTCCCCCTTTACAATATTAATGACACGTTGCACTCCAGCAGCGATGGCCAGCGGATAGAAACCCAGATTAACACAATAAATGCACGGTATTCACCAAAATATTTCGGTCTTGAGAAGGGCGTGAGTGACAATTCACTGATAGCCAACCACATCCCAATAAACGCAAAGATCATTGGTACCCACGAGCACGAGAGCCATTATCTTTTCGACCTGCTGTACAACAATACTTCGAATGTCAAGCCTCAAAAGCATTCGACCGATACGCACGGTACCAATCAGGTCAATTTCTGGATACTGCACACATTCGGGTATCGCTTCGCACCACGGTATCGTGATTTACATAAGAAAATAGACTCTTTAGTCGGGTTCCAACATCCCAGCTACTATGATGGTGATTTTCTTATCAAGCCATCCCGCAAAGTCTTGGAAGAGTTGATTGAAAAAGAATGGCCCAATATCCAACGCATAATGGCCTCGCTGGCGCAGAAAGATATAACGCAAGCCACGATTGTCCGCAAATTGACCAGCTATGCCCGTCAGAACCAAACCCAAAGGGCCCTCTGGGAGCTTGAAAATATTTGCAGAACGATTTACATCCTTGATTTTATCGACGACCCGATTTTACGGCAGGGCGTTCAAAAGGCTCTCAATCGAGGCGAAGCGTACCATCGATTCCGAAATGCAATTTCGTTCGTCAACGGCGGAAGGTTTCGGGTAAAAACCGAGGCGGAACAACAGCTATGGAATGAATGCACTCGACTGATTGCCAATGCGATTATTTATTACAACACCGTCCTGTTATCGCGTGTATATGAACAAAAACTGGCCGTCAACGATAAAGAGGCGCTGGATATAATCAAAGGCATCTCACCGATTGCGTGGCAGCACGTAAATTTATTCGGAACGTTTGAATTCGACCAGTCGCCCTTAAAAGTCGATATCGATGCCTTGGCGGCGCGATATAATGATCCAGCTTATTGGAAAAAAGCACTGCGGGAGGAGGCTGAAGACCTCTTTTTAGCCTAAAATGGGGAAACTTTTACCTTTTCGAGGGGATGGGCACAAATAGCCATATTG
>JAQUMP010000056.1 GCA_028718065.1 Chitinivibrionales bacterium
TACAATTTTAACAACCCCACGATCGTGCACCGGGTATTCCAATACATTTTAAATCCCTTGTCCGATGCGATAGCGCATAAAAACGCTCTCATCAAAATACCGGGTCATATCATGCAGCGGGGTAGCGTTGGAAAAGCGCGGCAAGCGTCCTGAATCTACCCAATCGTCACCTGCCGGCCGGTTTTTGCGCTTTTGTAAAGCGCATCCAGGATTTCCATGACGATCAGTCCCTCTTTGCCGTCGGCAATGTGCGGTTTATCATGGGTAATGGCATCCACGAAATGATACATGGGGCCAAAAACGGGTCCGGCGCTATTGAGTTTTTTATTGTAAAGAAACCCCTGCTCGTCGGAATAAATTTCGCATTCAAAAGTATAGCCCCCGTTGAGATTGCGCTGCAAAAGGCCGGCCTTGGTTCCCAGCAGGCGCGTTTCCATGATTTCGGGGTCCCCGATATTGCTCGCCCACGAGGCTTCCACCGTAAGCACCGCGCCGTTTGTAAAGGTAATATAGCCCGTGGCTAAATCCTCCACGTCAAACGGCTTGCCCTGCTCGGCCGCCAGGCGGCGGCCGATACTATTAAAGGTATTGCCGATTACCGCCGCCGGTTTGGGATATCCCATGAGCCAGAGCGCCAGGTCGAGGCGATGCACACCCAGGTCGATGAGCGGGCCGCCGCCGGCCATTTTTTTGCTGCAAAACCAGCCGCCCAATCCGGGGATTCCCCGGCGGCGGTGCCATACCGTGCGGCCGAAATAAATATCGCCCATCACGCCGGCCTCTACCGCGCGCTTGAGCGCCTGTGACTGCTCGTTAAAGCGGTAGGAAAAATTTATCATGATGCGCTTTTTGGCCGCATTGGCGGCCGCAAGCATTTCGCGCGCCTGTCCCGCGTTCATGGCCATGGGTTTTTCGCACAATACATGGCAGCCGGCTTTAAGCGCCGCAATGGCAATGGGCTTATGGAAAATATTGGGCGTTACCACGCTCACAATATCCAGATCCTCGCGCGCCAGCATTTTTTTATAATCCGTGTACCGGCCGGGCACGGCGTATTTGTCGCCCACGGTTTCCAGCTTGCTTTTGTCAAGGTCGGCAATCGCCGCCACCACGGCATTTTTATGCTGCTGGTACCCTTGGATATGGAACTGCCCCATGCTCAGGCCGATCACGCCGACCCGCAATTTTTTTTCGTTTTTTTTGTTCATGCTTTTCCTCATGGTTTATTGAGATCCCAAAAATTCTTTGGCGGCATCGGCGATTGCCTGCATGGTATTTTTAAAACCGGCCAATTCGGCCTCCAGCAGGGTTATGCGAAAGCCCTGCAAGTCGGAATTAAAGCCCGACGAGAGCGGCACCACGCAAATCCCGCGCGAAGCCAGCAGGTGATATACAAAGCATTTGTCAAGGTTCGAGCCCGGAGTTAACGGCGCGATTATTTCCCCCGCGGCTTTGTTTGCAGGCCGCAAAAACTGGCCCGGGCGCAGAACACTGCCCTTAAAAAGAACGGTCATATAAAAGGCGCCGAATGCCTTGTGCGTCATGAGGCCCGGGACCTGCGAAAAAATTGAATACGCAATTTGGGATTTTTCCCAAAAGGCGGCGTTGCGCTCGGCAAGATAGGGATAATAGCGCGCGTCGCCCATGACCGCCGGCAATACCTTTTGCGGCAAGGTGGTGGCGCACACTTCCAGCATCTTGGCGTCGATGATGGTCTTGACATAGCGGGCAAACAGGGGATCTTTGTCGCGATTATAAAATTCCACCCAGCCGCAGCGCGCGCCCGGCCAGGGAAACTCCTTGGAAATTCCGCGCATGGCGATGCCGGGGACCTTTCCGATCACCGAGGCCAGTTTTTTATGGACGGCCCCGCCGTAAAAGAGGTTTGAGTATATTTCGTCGGAAACGACGAACAAATCGTTTTGCCGGGCAATGCCAACAAGCTGCGCGATGATTTCCTGCGAATAAACCATGCCGGTGGGGTTGTCGGGATTGACCAATAAGATTCCCGCGATTTCCGGGTGGCTTTCAAGCTGGCTTTTTAAATCGTCGAGATCCGGATACCAGTTATTCTCCGGGCTCAGGCGATAGGTCAGATGCGGAGAACCGGCGTGCGCGGCCTCGGCGGAGGAATGCGTGGAGTAAGCCGGGTTGGGGCCGATAACGCGGGCGTTTTTGTTAAGATAATTATACACGGTGGAAATGGCGTCGCCCAGGCCGTTAAAAAAGAGAATATCGTCGGGAGTTATCTGGGCGCCGCCCTCAAGATTGCGTTCGCGCGCGATATATTCCCGCGTGGCGAGCAACCCCTTGGTGGGTGAATAGCCGAAACTGGAATTATCATTCATGATGGTGTCGGCGATGATCTGCCGCATCCAGCGGGGAACGATTTGCCCTTTAGCAATCGGATCGCCGATGTTCTCCCAGGTAATTTTGACCCCGGTTTTCTCGATTTTATTGCCGACCTCGACGATCTCCCTGATTTCGTAGGTGAGTTCGTCGGCGCCGGGATGGACGATATTGTTGCGCATAAATCTTATACTTTCGTTAAATAGCCTTACAAAACCCTTTGGGGCTTTCTTCTTCCCGAATTTAATGAATTATCGCATATCGTTTCGCACCAACTCACCCCTTAAATCCCCTCTCTTAAAAGAGAGGGGAAACCGAAGCTTTGCGAGGAGGGGTGAGTTAGGACCAAAGCTGCGGGGAATTATTCTCGCCGGAACTAAAAATACAAAGAACCGTCGTTAGAACAAAGAGTAAAAAAACCTGACCATTCCCTTAAATAATTCCCTCTACCCCGTCCCGATCGACCGCCGGCATTGGAACTTCCTTCCAGTAACTGCGCATGGCTTCATACACCTCCTGCGCCGAGGCGTAACGGTTTACTTCCACGATAACCAGTTCGTCGTAGCGGCTTTTTATCCAGCGGAAAGCAATCTCCTGCTCCGCAAAGTCGGTGGACTCGGCGGGAAGCTTTTTACCGAAAAAAAAGTCGTTGATTTCAGGAATAAAAGGGGACTCTTCCGAAAAAAGCGTTGCAAACGGTTTTATGGCGATTTTCTGGTTGGCGCGAAACCACAGCGACATGCCCATGCCCTCCGAGACATGCGGCAGGAGAACAATCGAATCCTGAAGCCCCGCAAATTCGCCCTTGCGCTCAAGGATGCTTATTTGCGCATTAAGGAGCGGTTTATGCTTGCGGATCAAACGGTATTCGTAGAGCAGCGCCTCCAGTTCGGAGCCGCACGGATAGGTTACCAGCGCAATTGCCTCGGCGCGGATGCGCTCGATTTTTTGCGGCGATTCCTCGGTATCGGTAAAATAGGCCCGCAGCCTGCGCCGCAGGTTGCGTGACTTGCCGATATACAGGAATCGTCCCGCGCGATCTTTAAAACCATACACCCCAAAACTCCTGGGCAAAGCGCAGATTTGTTCATAGGTAAATTGCTTGCCGTTAAAATAGTCCCGGTTAACGCCTTTGTTAAGCTCCTGTTCAAACGCATCCATGCCGACGATCCCGCGCGCCGCGCAGCGCGCGAGCAGTTCCCGGCAACATTCCGCCAAAAGCGCCCCGCGCCGATAGGCATAGCTGTTTTCGCAGGCGGCCGTAAAAAGCGTTTCATGCAGCGCCGTGAGCGTGAGCGGCCGGGGAACGCAAACCTCTGCCGCGGCGGCTAAGGAACGCAGCAAATAAAACGGCGCATCCTCGAAGAGCGGGTTTACTATCGCGCACAGGGCGGCCACGGCCGCCTGTTCGCGATAGTCAAGAAATAACGGCAGATTTTTCTGCAGCAGCGCGCAGAATGTTTCGATGGATTTTACCCGATCTTCGGCCGAAAAGGGCGCGTCCGATGGGCTTAAAAGAACCTGTTGTTCGTCGAAGGGGAGCGTAAGCGGATCAACGAGCCAGGCCGAAAACAGGCACTCCCCGGCCGGCGCAACGCTCCAGAGGGAAACGTGCAGCGGCGTTTGCTCATGGCGCAACAATCCCACGGCCGCCCAGGGGAGACTGAGCAGGTCCGATTTTTTTTCCGCAAGCGCTTGACGGTCGATACGCCAGCGCTGCCGGTCGTGGAATTTAAAACGGGGATCGTTCTTTAAAATGGCCGCAATGGCGGCATGCGCCAGGGTCGCGCTCGGATTTTTAAATTTAAGGACGGCCTGCGCCAATTCTACGGAAGTCGCGCCTTCGGGCTTTTCCAAAAGCAATTTAAGAATAACATCGGTCATAGATTGATTTTTAGGTCAGCGCCTTGGTAAAACCGGCCGATCACAGGGGGTGGTATCGGCGGCAAGCGCCGGAAGAGCGGCCGAAAGCTTGCCATTGCCGATGGCCGTGCCATACTGCCGCAAATAATACGCATAGGAAAAAAGAGGTGCGCTCCGGCCCGCGGAGGAGCGCCGGATGTTGTTGATTAAAGGGCATACCAGCGTGTCGTTCTTAACAATCAGAATACACTGCTGCAAGGAATCGAGTCCCGCGCCTTCCTTGCCATTGGGCAAGATCCGCAGCACCTTGCCGTCGGAGCGGACGATCGTGGCCGCGGCCGGCGTAATGCGCAGGGAGGCGGCCCAAAAATAATAGTGAGAATATTCAAGGATGATAATAGGATTCAAGCCGGCGACGGCGGCAAACAGCGGGTAGGTCGCCTTGGGAGTTCCAATTACGGCCGATCCCCGCGAATAAAGACCGATAATCCAGGCGGCCGCGCCGACTGAGATTGACGGAAGGCGCTCTTTTGACGGCCAGGAGGTCTGGATTGACGCCGGGGTATTGGTGTCGGCCATAAGGGTCGCCGCAATCCATTGGCTCATCGATGCGCCATAGAGGCTGTCATAGTTGACACCGGCGGTATCACGCTGCATAAAAAGGTCCGCCTCCTTGAGCAATGCCTTATAATCGGCGCGGTTTTTATGAAGCCGGTGCCGGGATGAATCATGCGTAAAGAGCGGCGACCAGGGAATGCTCCGCGCGCAACCGCCAAGGGCGAGCAAGGCGAGGAGAAGCGTTCCGGGGCGTAAAAGCATCCGGTGTATGGCCGCAAAGACACTTTGCATACCAGCAATTTACCTCCTGGCAATAAAAAGATGCAACCCTCTTTCCATTCCTTAAATATTTTTCCGGACGAATCGTATTATTAGTAAAGATGGGATATGCAAAGGGGGATTGTTTCCTTTAAAACCAAAAAAACAAGCGCCGTCAAGCCGATTTTAAAGGGACGGGCGCGGAAAATGAGGGAAAAATAAATTCTATTTACACGTACGATAAAAAATCCTTGCATATCAATTGACACGGTGTTATATTAACAACCTGTAACCAATTCTTTTACTAACAAGAGAGGAGCGATTGAGTATGGCAAAGATCAGCAAGAGCCAGTTGATTAAGTTACAGAAGAAGCTCAAGACGGACGCTAAAATCGGCGAGGAATTCGGTATTACCCGTCAGGCTGTTCATCAGCTGCGGAAGAAATACGATATTCTTTCGGTGATAGCCAAGAACGATGAGCGCAATCAGAAAATCGTCGGCGCTTATACTAAAGGAACTTCGGGTATCGAACTGGCGAAGAAATTCAAGCTTTCTGTTTCGCAAACGTACCGTATCATCAATGAATCTAAAAAGAGCAAAAAGAAGGCTTCCAAAAAAAGAAAGTAAGGTTTCAGCATTCTCAAGGCCTTAATCTTAAAAAAGGATTTACGCTTCGTGCGTAAATCCTTTTTTGTTTTGGGGATATATTATTTTTAGGGAAAACGCCCTTATTATCCCAGCTCTATCCTTTTTAAACGGGGTTACTTACTTATGGCGCATATTCTCGACGATATTTCCCGCACTTTTTCCGAATATCTTTTAATTCCGCGCCTGACCACCAAAAAACATACGGTTAAAAACGTTTCCCTTACGACGCCGGTTGGAAAATTCAAACAGGGCAATGCTTCCCCGTTGTCGCTGAATATCCCTTTTGTTTCCGCCAGCATGCAGGCGGTGAGCGGCCCGGAACTGGCGATCGCGCTGGCGCGCTGCGGCGGACTCTCTTTTATCTATTGCTCTCAGGCGATCGAAGCGCAAGCGGCCATGGTGCATCGCGTAAAATCGCATAAGGCGGGTTTTGTGCCGAGCGATTCCAACGTCAAGCCCGATGCCTCGCTGACGGCGGTCATCGACCTGGTCAAAAAGACCGGCCATTCCACGATAGCCGTCACGCACGACGGCAGCGGCACGGGCCGCTTCTTAGGCATCCTCACCGACAAGGATTTCTGGGAATTCGAAGACGACCTGAATTCACCGGTGAGCAAATACATGACCTCTAAAGAAAATGTGGTTTTCGGTAAAGAAGGCATTTCCCTGCACGAAGCCAACCTGCTCTTGCGCCAGTGCAAAAAGGAGTGTCTGCCTATTCTCGATGCGCGCGGCGAACATCTGCAGTCGCTGGTCTTTAAAAAAGACTACTTCGACCACCGCAATAACCCCAACGAACTTTTAGATGCAAAAAAGCGCATGGCCGTGGGCGCGGGTGTAAATACCCACGATTATAAAGACCGCATTCCCGCTTTGCTCGAAGCGGGCGTGGATGCGCTCTGTTTTGATTCGTCCGACGGCTTCAGCGAATACCAGCAGGCCGCCGCGCTCTGGGCCCGCAAGCAATACGGGGCGTCAATCATTATCGGCGGCGGCAACGTGGTTTCCGGCGACGCCTTTCGCTACCTGGTGGAGCGGGCGGATGTCGATTTTGTCAAGGTCGGCATCGGCGGCGGCTCCATTTGCATTACGCGCGAGCAAAAAGGCATCGGCCGCGGCCAGGCTTCGGCGCTGCTGGAGGTGGTGGCCGAGCGCGACCGCTATTTTAAAGAGAGCGGCGTGTATGTTCCGGTCTGCTCCGACGGCGGACTGGCCAACGATACGCAAATTATCATCGCGCTTGCCATGGGCGCGGATTTTGTCATGATGGGCCGCTATTTCGCCATGACCAACGAATCGCCCACGCCCAAGGTCTCCATGGCCGGACGCGTTTACAAACCCTACTGGGGCGAAGGCAGCAACCGCGCGCGCAACTGGCAACGCTACAGCAACGGCGACGACGCCGGTTTTAAGTTCGAAGAGGGCATCGACGCCTACGTGCCCATCGTGGGATCGGTGCGCGACGCGCTGGAGGTAACCACCGCCAAGCTCACCTCCACCATGTGCAACAGCGGCGCTTTGACCTTGCGCGAATTCGCCGCGCAGGCGGTGCTCACCCGGATTTCCGAGCAGACCTTTGTGGAAGGCGGGACCTCGACCGTGGTTTCGTTCGACAAGGAAAATCAGGAGACGGCGTAAGAGTTTTTTTAGATAAAAATGCCACTTCAGACTTGAGTAAAATAGATTTTATTGTCTGTTAGCATCAGGCATCGGGATTGGATAGAGCGGCTTTTTAGAAACTGCAAAGCCCAGATAAGCTTCTGGTTAATTTTTGCTGCATTCGGCTGGGAAAGCGCAACAACGATAATGCCTGAATGGCGTTGATTTGAGAACGGAATGGTGTGAAAAAAATCCCTGTCCGTGGTTAAGAAAACTGCTTCAAGCTTTTGGGCCTCCGCAAAAATTTTTTCGTCCGGAAATCCTTCCTGTTCCGTCCCCCTGATATCATAAGCGTCATGCCCTTCGGAGTTTAATATTTTAATGCATGATCGGGGAAAGTTTTCGTCCAGAAAAAACTTCATTAGACGGCGGCCTCGTAGGTCATACTCTCAAAATTTGCCCGTTCACTGCTAAACTCAAGGGCCGCCCTTATATCCTCTTCCGTTATATTCGGGTAATTTGCGATGATGTTTTCGTGTGAAGCTCCGGTGGCAAGCTCACTAAGAATATTACTGATTAAAACGCGCGTGTGTTTTACTACTGGCTTTCCATGACAAATATCCGGGCTCAATGAAATTCGGTCAGGCAGAATCATATAAAATCTCCTTGAAATTGACTTGGCATATTTCGTTGACTTACGGCTAAAAATATACACATTTACAATGACACAAAGCCATAAAATAATGCACCACGCACAAAGGACCCTGTTTTGAATGTAAAATTCTAAAACGAAAACAGCCTGAAAATATTAAACCCATAATAAATCCTATTACTCGGTGCTCCGGCCATGAGCCGGCGCATGCCGATGTCGTAAAAATTACCGACCATAAACATGAATTGGTGCCCGCCCACAGTGACCTTGATTGCTCCCTGGATATAATTTACAACGTTCCCGGTTTCCTGCAATGTATCTCTTTTGCCGATTACCGGGTAATATTCTCCCAACAGGTCAAGGTTCGGCATAAGCACGATGTCCAGGCCCGTGCCGATGCCGGCCCTTTTATTTAAACCATCGTAAGCTCCATCGATGGCCGGTAAAAACACGCCCGCGATAGGTTCGCTCTGAAAATTCAACTGATACAGAAAATTATAGTCCCACGCAAGGTCTTGGGTATGCCGCACGCCAAAAAATTGAATAAGGGCCTGCGTCCGTAAAAACAGCTCCGGGAAAAAAAGCGAATAAGCGGCGTCGAAATTATATTCCTTTTTTAAAAATTGCCACGATGTTCCCACTTCCAATTTCGGCAAAACAATATACCGTAAACCCAGCTTCACATTTGCAAGGTTGATAAAATTATCGGGAAAATTTAGCGCAGGGAGAATTCTAATTTTCCTGATTTTGAAAAAAAAATTGCAAAACCGGGAATTGCCGGATGCAATATTATTATTTTTTAAACGAAATTATGGAGCGTGTGGAAATGTCCGGTCCGAATTTTACCGTCGAAAAAACCAATAAGGAGCCAGTCGCCATGCTAAAGCCTTCCCGCAAGAAATTGTTTTTGCTTTCCGCCATTATCGCCGTTTCGGGCATTATTGCCGGCACCATGACCTTCGCCGAAGGCAAAAAGCCCGCGCGCGGAACGATTGCTTTCGGCGCAACCGAAAAGCCCATGCTTAAATCGTCGCCCCAGTTGGAATCTTTTAAGTCCCCATTTGCCGAAAACGCCGAAAAAGTCGTGCCCACCGGTGTTTCGATTACCTTGACAAAAATCGACACCGTGACCTACGAACAGAACCCTTTTTATCAATTTTTCGGGTCCCCTTTCGGCGACGACGATAATCCTTTCGGCGATTTCTTCGGTATGCCGCAGCAGCGGCGTTCCCCGCACGCGCGCCCGCCCGCCCCGCAAAAACGGTTTATTCCGCAGCACGGACTGGGCTCAGGCGTAATTGTTTCCAAAGACGGCTTTATCCTGACCAATTATCATGTTGTAAATGGCGCCGACGAAATCGAAGTCAAACTCTCCGACGGCCGCAGTTTTAAGGCCAAAATCATCGGCAGCGATTCGCTCTCGGATGTGGCGGTCATCAAGCTGCAGGGCGATGTTAAAAACCTGCCGGTGGCCTACCTCGGCAATTCCGACAAGCTGCGCGTGGGCGACTGGGTTTTAGCCGTCGGCAATCCGTTTAACCTTACCTCGACGGTAACCTCGGGGATCGTTTCGGCCCTGGGCCGTCATTTGGACGAAGGCACGGCCAGCAGTCCGGGCAATATGTACCAGAATTTTATCCAGATCGACGCGGCCATTAACCCCGGCAATTCCGGCGGCGCATTGGTAAACATCGACGGCGAATTGGTGGGTATTAACACCATGATAATGTCGCGCAGCGGCGGATTCATGGGGATCGGCTTTGCCGTGCCCATTGCCATGGCGCGCAAAGTCATGGAAGACATCATTTACGAAGGGAGAGTAACGCGCGGCTGGCTGGGGATCATGATCCAGGATTTAAACGAGCCTACGCGCGAGGCTTTGGACCTTGGTTCCGTAAAAGGCGTGCTGGTAAGCGGCGTGAACAAAGACCAACCGGCCGATAAAGCAGGCGTTCGCCGCGGGGATATTATTCTTTCCATCGGCGGCATCGCCACCGGCTCGGCCAACGAGCTTAAGAACGCGGTCGCGGCGATCCGACCGGGCGAAAAAACGCCGGTCGTGGTCATGCGCAGCGGTAAACAGCTTACGCTGAGCGCCGTGATTGCCGAACGCAACGAGAAGAACCTCCTGGCCCGCGGCAATAAAAACGCCCCGAACCAGGAGAACGAGAATGCTTCCGCGGGCAACCTGGGATTAAAGGTAGGCCCGATTACGGCGGCGCTGCGCCAGCAGCTCGGGCTGGAGGAAAGCGCCACCGGCGTGGTTGTGCTTGACGTTGCGGAAAATTCGGCCGCCGCCGAACAGGGCATCCAGCCGAATGATGTTATTTCCCAGATTAACCAACAGCCGGTTACTTCTGTCAAGGATTACAACCAGATCACCCGGCAGATGAAGAACGGCCAGTCGGTGCTGCTCTTGATTGAGCGCGAAGGCAATACGTTCTTCGTGGCGTTTAAGCTGAACAAATAACCGCTTCTTTTTTTTCGCCAAAAATCAAGGGGTGCGCGCACGCCTGCCAGTATCCCCTTGATTTTATTTACCTCCTATAGCATAATTGAACAAGCATCGGATTTTTGCGCCGCCGTGCAAATTATCGGGGGTATTTGCCCATGATCGACATGCTTTCCGACCTCGAAAAAACCAAAGCGCAGATTGCCGATTTACAGGCTGAACTGGCCGAGTATCTCGGCATTTTAAAAGTCGTCCCCGATATCATTTACAAAATAGACCCGGACGGCAATTTTGTTTATGTCAGCGATGCAATCAAAAATTTAGGGTATATTCCGGAAGAGCTCAAGGGGAAACATTTCAGCACCATTATTCATCCCGATGATCTTCCCTCCATCAGCCGCGAAAAGATATTGCCCCGTTTTGCCGGCAAGAAGACCGGCGACGAGGCCGCGCCGCGTTTGTTCGACGAGCGCCGCACGGGAAAGCGCGCGACCAAGGGCCTTATAATTCGCATGACGCCGCAGGACTGGCGCTATTCAAAATCGGACCAGCACCAACAGGCAAAAAACCTGGTCTATGCATTAACGATGAAGTGCAAAAGCTTATCAAGGAAGGCGCGGCGGATTTTCTCCATAAGCCCTACACCATCAACCGTCTCTCCAATGTCGTTGCCACCGTCTTGCGGCCCGTTGCGTGACAAGTAAATAACTCTTTATTTTCATCGTGGCTCTCCCGCCTGGCCCTGAAATTTCCATCCCTGCAAACGATTAATATATTTTTATAAAAAGGAACGGAATGGGTTTACGAGAATTATTTCAAGCTATGGCGGATTTTTTTAAACGACAGAACATGGATTTTGCCGTAATCGGGGCCTTTGGCCTGCACGCATTGGGATATACCCGCGCAACACGGGACATAGACTTTATTACCCGATTCAAATATCAGAAAAAAATTATAACCTATTTGCTTTCGCTCGGATTTGAAACCACGCAGCAGACAAGCGCATTTTCCAATCATGTTCATCCGGTTGGCGATACCCGCGTCGATATTATGTATGTAGAAGGCGCTACGGCCGACGAGATTTTTTCGGCAACTAAAAAAGCGCTGCTGTTCGATAAAACCGAATTGCCGGTGGTAAGCCCGGAGCACCTG
>JAQUMP010000057.1 GCA_028718065.1 Chitinivibrionales bacterium
GCTTGAGTCGATGCCGGCGCCGGAGAGAAAGTTGCGGCGCACGGATGTGCCGCTGCCTTTGGGCGCGACCATGATCACATCGACATAGCGCGGCGGGATCACTTTTGTTTGCTCTTTGTAAACAATCGAAAAGCCATGCGAAAAATAGAGCGCGTCGCCGGGTTTAAGAAATTTATTGATAATGGGCCAGACCAGGCGCGCCGAGGCGTCTGAAACCAGGACCTGGATAATGGTGCCGCGCTGCACGGCTTCGGGAATATCAAACAGGGTTTTGCCGGGAACCCAGCCGTCTTTGACGGCACGGTCCCAGTCGCGCTTGAAAGCTTTGGACTGGCCGATGATAACGTTAAAACCGTTGTCCTTTAAGTTAAGCGACTGCGCCGGTCCCTGCACGCCGTAGCCGATCACGGCGATGACTTCCTTTTTTAAAACACTGCGCGCCTTGGCAAGGGAAAACTCTTTCCGGGTAACGACCGTTTCCTTTACGCCGCCAAAATCGATGGTTGCCATGCTCTTCTCTCCTTTTGTAAAATTAGGGGATATTCCGAAATTATTTTTTAGGTTGTGCCATTGCTATCTTGCCCGTGCGAATAAGCTCCTTGACTCCGAACGGTTTTATAAGCCAGATAAACTCATCGATCTTGTCGCAGGTGGACGCGAGCTGCAGCGTTATGGACGAGGCCGATACATGCACCACGGAGGCGCCGAATATATCGGCCAGTTCCACGACCTCGTGCCGGCTGCCCTTGCCGGAATCCACCCGGATTAAAATAAGCTCGCGTTCGATGATCGGGTCGTTGTCGAAGTCAATGACTTTGATAACGTCGATCAGGCGGTTTAACTGCTTGACAACCTGCTCTATAACGCTATCGTCGCCCGCGACCACGATGGTCATGCGCGAAACGCTGGCGTCTTCGGTTTCGCCGACGGTAAGGCTGGAAATATTATACCCGCGGCTCGAAAAGAGCCCGGCGATGCGCGAGAGCGTTCCGCTATGGTTTTCCACCAGTATGGAAATCGTGCGTGTGCTCATAGTTCCTCCATGGCCTGGTCCAGCGATTTGCCCACCGGCACGATGGGATATACGTTTTCCTCGGGGGCGACCATAAATTCCATGACCACCGGTCCCTCTTTGTTAAGACCCTCCTGCAGTACCGGCACAACCTCGGAGGCCTTTGTCGCCCGCAGGCCCGGGATATCGTAACTTTCGGCCAGACGCACAAAATCGGGGACGTAAGGTTTTTTGCAATGCCCCGATCCCGTGCACTCTACGCACAGCGTTCCGCCGCGCAGACAGGTGGAACTGCGGCGTTTGTTCCAGAACATATCCTGCCACTGCCGCACCATACCCAGGTATTCATTGTTGATAATTGCGACTTTTACCGGGATCTTGTTGATGGAAATCGTGGCCAGCTCCTGGATGTTCATCTGAATGGAGCCGTCGCCGGCGATATCGATTACCAGCGCCCCCGGACGGCCCAGACTGGCGCCCATGGCCGCCGGCAAACCAAACCCCATAGTGCCCAGACCGCCCGAGCTGATACAGGTGCGCGGGCGGGCATATTTATAATATTGCATGCACCACATCTGGGTCTGACCCACCTCGGTGGTTATAATGGCGTCTTTGTCTTTTGTCAATTCATAAATCTGCTCGATAACAAACTGTGGTTTAATGATCTTGTCGGAGTTTTTATAGGCGAAAAGCGTATCGCCTTTCCATTTGTTGACAACATCGTTCCAGGCATCGGCCGGCCGCGGCGCAACGATTTTAACGAGCGCCGCCACGATATTTTTAGCGTCACCCACCACGGGAATATCCACGCGCACGATTTTTGAAATGGTGGCCGGGTCTATGTCCAAGTGGATGATCTTGGCCTTGGGCGCAAACGCGCCCACGTGGCCGGTCACGCGATCGTCAAAGCGCACGCCCACGGAAATAATAACGTCCGCTTCCTGCAGGGCGCTGTTGGCGGTCTTTGATCCATGCATGCCCGGCATGCCGATAAAGAGCGGATGTTCTCCCGGAAAAGCGCCCAGGCCCATGAGCGAGAGTGTTACCGGCGCATTAAGTTTTGTGGCCAGTTCAAAAAGCTCCTGGTGTGCATCCGCCGATATTACACCCCCGCCCGCAAAAACAAGCGGGCGCGCCGCGGTTTTAATGAGCGCCGCGGCCTTTTCGATTTGCTTGACATGCCCCACGGTCGTGGGCCGGTAGCTGCGCAGCGAGATTTCGGCCGGATATTCGTAATCGTCAAGAAACCCTTTGGAAATGTCCGCGGGAATATCTATGAGGACCGGCCCGGGCCGGCCGGTGCGCGCGATGTAAAAGGCCTCTTTTATAAGGAAAGGAAAATCCTTGATGTTCTTGACTAAAATGTTGTGCTTGGTCACCGGCCGGGTGATGCCGACGATGTCCACTTCCTGGAAGGCGTCGGTCCCCAGATAGGGCGTAGCAACCTGTCCTGTAATAGCGACCAGCGGAGTCGAGTCAAGATACGCGTCGGCGATGCCGGTCACCAAGTTCGTGGCGCCGGGACCCGAAGTTGCCAGACACACGCCCACTTTGCCCGTGGCGCGCGCATAGCCCTCGGCCGCATGCGCCGCACCCTGTTCGTGGCGCGTGAGCACGACTTTTATTTCTTTGGTATCGTATAAAACGTTAAAAATCGGAATTGCCTGGCCGCCCGGATAGCCGAAAATTATGTCC
Organism: Chitinivibrionales bacterium; assembly: GCA_028718065.1. Taxonomy (GTDB): domain Bacteria; phylum Fibrobacterota; class Chitinivibrionia; order Chitinivibrionales; family FEN-1185; genus JAQUMP01. The sequence goes on from JAQUMP010000057.1 coordinate 2,708, forward strand.
ACGTTCTCCCGTATAAGGGCGTCGATGAGTATTTCTGCACCGTTTTTTCGCACAAAGCCTCCCTTAATTTGCTAAAAGTAAAGTATAATGAATGCGGTGCAAATGGTTTTCCGACTTCTTGGGTTAAAGAGGTTTTTAAAATACCTCGTTTCCCCCATCGAATCAAGAACGCTTTCACCGCGCGCAAAAAAAAAGACCCGTTTCTTTGGAGGAAACGGGTCTTTTTTAAATTCGTATTTTTTATTAAATTACGACCCGTTCCTCCGGTTTTTAAGTTGGAGTACCACTACCAGATTAATCAGGACTAATGTGCGTATTTTCATAAAAGTAGTATTAAAGGTGTAATTGTTCTTTCTGCTTTTAATATACACCTCAAAACCGTAACTGTCAAGCCATTTTAAAAAGTCATTAATGCGTAACGATAAAGCCGGCAAAATTTGCGAGTGCGCCGACGCTAACGCGCACTTCGTCAACGATGGCCGAGGGCGGGCCGATTTTGCACCAGGCCGCAAACTCGTCCAGCGCCGCCTGGTTTTCGCTTTCGGCCTCGCAGTACACCGAGCCGTCGGGTTCGTTGCGCGCAAATCCGCAAACGCCCAGTTCGTCGGCTTTGCGCTTGGCGGAGCCCCGGAAGTAAACGCCCTGCACCATTCCCACGATGCGGATATTGAGGTGGAGCATGTTAATCTGCGGCAATATCGATTTTTGCAAGCTGGATTTTGCAGGCCCTGGCATATTCCAGGATACGTTTATCGCGGTAGAATTCGTGGTAAAAAATCCGCCGTATGCCGCTGTTGGCAATGAGCTGAAAGCAGTTCCAGCAGGGCGAGGCCGAAATGTAAATGTCCGCTTTGTCAATAGCCACGCCGTTTTTAGCGGCCTGGATAATGGCGTTGGCTTCGGCATGCACCGTGGCCACGCAATGGTCGTTTTCCATCATGTGGCCCACGTCGTCGCAATGCGGCAGGCCGCGGATGGAACCGTTGTAACCGGTGGAGAGAATGGTTTTGTCGCGCACGATCACCGCGCCCACGTGCTTGCGGTTGCAGGTGGAACGGGTGGCGACTTCCCGGGCGATGCGCATGAAGTATTCATCCCACGGCGCCCGAACCCTTGAGCTTGTATTGGTTTTTCTCATTTTTCCACCTTTTTTGGTAGGGGTTCCACCCCTAAAACCCCGTAATGAAAATGCTTGTTGTAGCTAAAGCATAACACCATTTTTACTCGAAAAGTAAGACCCCGAACTTTTTTATCTTTTGGCTATAATAAGTATTTTCTTTACGGGATATAAAGGGCGGAGCCCTTTCCAAATCTTGAATTATTTATTCTTGCTCTTGTATTTTGTCAATCATCTCTGCTCTTCTGGCGTGCCTGCCTCCTTCAAATGGCGTTTCAAGCCAAAGCTTCAGGATTTCACCGGCAATATTAAACGGGGTAAGCCTGCCTGCCAGGACCAGAATATTGGCATTATTATGCGATCGCGAAAGACGGGCCATTTCCGGCGTAATGCACAATGCGGCGCGCACGCGCTTAAAACGATTGGCGGTTATGGAGGCGCCGATGCCGGAGCCGCACAGAACAATGCCGCGCCGGTTTGTTCCGCTGGAAACGCGGCGGGCCACGCGCGCGATATCGAGGGGATAATCGCTCGGTGCCGTGTCGAAAGTCCCCAGATCTTCAAACGGGATATTCATGGCCGCGAGTTGGGTTTTTATAAATTCCTTCATAGCAAATCCGGCATGGTCGCTGCCGATCACGATTATTTCGTTTTCAGTATCCATGGAAAATATGCGCCTTTACTAATTGGTTTTTAAATAAAACAGTCTGCTAAAAATATTTTGCGGGTAGCGTTCCAACGAAATAAAAATATACTCCAAGCCATTTTATGCGAAATTTCTATTGCTGCCCCGACCTTGGATGCGCCTGGCGATACACCGCGCGCAAATGTTCCTTGGAGATGTGCGTGTAAATCTGGGTGGTGGCTAGCGAGGAGTGGCCGAGGAGTTCCTTGACGGCGCGGATATCCGCCCCGTTGTCCATGAGGTGCGTGGCAAAGGAGTGGCGCAGTACGTGCGGACTTCTTTTTTTTTGCCGGCTTACGTTGGCGAGCTGCGTGGCCGTTACGCGCTGAATCTGCCGGCGCGAAAGCCGCGCGCCCCTGCCGTTTACAAAGAGCGGATCTTCCGGCCCCGCGGGGCCGGGACGGTTTAAAAGATAGGCTTTAATGCATTCCAACGAAACCGCCGTGACCGGCACGACCCGCTCTTTGCGTCCCTTGCCCAGCACGCGCACGGTGGCGCTGCGATAATCGATGGTTCCTATCTGTAAACCATGCAATTCCGCCAGACGGATGCCGCTGCCGTAAAAAAGCTCCACGATGGCGCGGTTGCGCGTCTCCTCAAACGAGGTCGCCTTTTCCTGCGGCATAAGCGCTGCGGTCTGGGAGGCGGTCAAAACCGTGGGTAGCGGTTGGTCCAGTTTGGGCGTGGCCAGGGTTTTGGCCGCATTGAACGGCAAAAGCTTGACTTTTGCGCAGTATTTGGCGAATGATTTTAAGGTGGCGATGTGGCGGGCGATGGAACGGGACTTGAGTTTTTTTTCGTTCAGAAAATGGGTGAACAGCTTTAAATTCCGTTTTGTCATGACGGATTCAAGATCATAATTTCCCCCGATATTTTTTCCGGCAAATTCCGTGAGCTGGATCAGGTCGCGATGATAGGCGTCGAGGGTATTTAAAGAGAAGCCTTTTTCTTTCTGCAAATATTCCAAAAATTGATCAATTGCACTCTTTAATTCTTGCATAATTCAAAAATATGTAATCAGAGGCCTATTGAAATAAATATTTTATATGTTAACATAATAGTTTTTTTGGGAAAGGGCTCCGCCCTTTAGATCCCGTAAGGAAAATGCTTGTTATAGTGAAAACATTAGAAATGATGTTGCCTGTTTTCGTAGAGACGCACGGCGGTGCGTCTCTGCTACAATTCGCATTTTCCTTACGGGGGTTTAGGGGTGGAACCCCTACCAAAATATTTTAGTGAATTATTTTGGAGGGAAGAATGAAAGGAATAATATTAGCCGGAGGCTCAGGAACACGGTTGTATCCCGTCACGAGGGCGGTCAGCAAGCAACTGCTGCCCGTGTACGACAAGCCCATGATTTATTATCCGCTCTCCATCCTCATGCTTGCCGGGATCCGCGAAATTTTAATCATCACGACCCCGCAGGATGCGGCGGCATTCAAGGAGCTTCTGGGCGATGGCAGCCAATGGGGATTAAATTTATCCTATGCTCCGCAGCCGCGGCCCGAAGGCCTGGCCCAGGCGTTTATTATCGGCAAAAAGTTTATCGGCTCCTCGCCGGTGGCGCTCATTTTGGGCGACAATATTTTCTGGGGCCACGATATCGTGCGCGCCTTGCGGCAGGCCAAAACGCGCAAAAAAGGGGCCACGGTGTTCGGCTATTGGGTCAACGATCCGGAGCGCTACGGCGTGGTAGAGCTTGACAAAAAGAATAAGCCGGTGGGCATCGAGGAAAAGCCGGCCAACCCTAAATCCAACTATGCCGTGACCGGCCTCTATTTTTACGACGCGGCGGTGGTGGGCTATGCCGAGTCGCTCAAACCTTCGCCGCGGGGCGAACTGGAAATAACCGACCTTAATCGCGTTTATCTCGCCAAAAAATTGCTGGATGTAAAGCTGTTGGGGCGCGGGGTAGCTTGGCTGGATACCGGAACTTACGAATCCATGCTCACGGCCGCGGAGTTCGTGGAAACCATCCAGTCGCGCCAGGGTCTCAAGGTAAGTTGCCCGGAGGAGATTGCTTTCCGGCTGGGATACATAAGCGCCAAAGACGTTCTGCGCCTGGCGGAACCGCTTAAAAAAAATACCTACGGAACTTATTTGCAGCAATTGGTAAAGGATAAATCGCGGCAGTTTTAATTCACGACCCCCCGAAAAAACAAAACCCTATGGAATTTACAAAAACGAATCTTGAAGGCGTGTGGCGGATTACGCCGAAAGTTTTTCAGGACCAGCGCGGATTTTTTCTTGAATCCTATTCGCGGCTCGCATTTGAAAAGCATGGCATACAAGCGGACTTTGTGCAGGACAACCATTCCTGTTCAAGCGAAACCGGCGTGTTGCGCGGTCTCCATTTTCAGAATCCCCCGGTAGCCCAGAGCAAATTAGTGCGGGTAATACATGGCGCAGTGTATGACGTGGTGGTCGATCTGCGCAAGGCCTCGCCGACCTTCGGAAAATGGTTGGGCACGGAGCTTTCCGAAGAAAACTTTACCATGCTTTTTGTTCCCAAAGGATTCGCCCACGGGTTTTGCACCCTGCGGCCCAACACGGAGTTTTTGTACAAGGTCGACGAGTTTTACAAACCGGAATCCGAAAGCGGCATTATTTACAACGATCCCGATCTGGCGATTACCTGGCCCGTAACGACGGCCATTCTCTCCAACCGGGACAAGCAATTCGGACGGCTGCGCGATTTAGCTTCGCCGTTTTAAGACCTTAGCGTTTAAAATTGCTATTGTCAGATGGAAAGCGCCCTAATTTTTTGTTCGACTTCATCGGCATTTTCCACATCAAAGAGCGCCGGCAAAATTGCTTGCAGGGCGGCCACGTTAAGTTTGGAAACGGCATCGCGCACGCGAGGTATGGCTTCGGGTTGAACCGAAAAGTCGGTGGCGCCGAGAGAGGCCAGCAGACGGCATCCCAAGGGGTCCGACGCCATCTCGCCGCATGCCGTGAGCGGCGTGGCATGACCTTTACAGACCGCAATTACATCCTTAAGCATTTTTAAAAAAGCCGGGTGCGTAAATCGGTTGTACTTCTGCAGGTCGTCCTGATCCCTATTGGCGGCAAAAAAGTACTGAAGAAGGTCATTGGTTCCCAGACACACAAAATCAACTTTCGGCAAAAAGCGTTCCATCGACCAGGCAACGGAAGGGACTTCCACCATAATGCCGACCGGCGGAGCATCGCCGCCGATTTTAGCTTCGGTAAAGACCTCCTTGATAATTTCCCGGGACTTTAAAAGATCATCCACCGTCGTGATGAACGGCAACAGCAACCGTACGTTAAATGCGCGGCGCGCGGCAAGGATAGCACGAATCTGCTTTTTCATCAGGTCGGGGCGCGACAGCAAAAAACGGATCCCGCGGCACCCTAACTGCGGATCGGTCTCAGCAGCCATTTGCATATAAACCGGGAGTTTGTCGCCGCCCATATCGAGCAAGCGGACTGCCATGCCCTCGATCCCTTCAACGCCGAAGATCCCGGTATAATAGGCGGCTTCCTGTTCGTCGGAAGGCAAAACGGTTTTCGCGAGATAGCGGATTTCGCTGCGGAAAAGGCCGATCTCCCGAATGCCTTGACTTTGTGCAAGACCCACGTCCGCCAGGCTGGAGGCGTTGCCCAGGAGGCGCATCTGTAAACCATCGGCGGAAATTACCGTTGATTCTTCGCCCGTAAGCGCGGCCGACTTGACCGCGGCCCGGTGACGGGTTTCCACCGCGTGACATTCCGCAACGGCCGCCTCGCTTGGACTTAAGATTGCAAAGCCGCGGTAGGCGTCGATGAGTACTTCGGTGGGTTCATTAAGCAAAGAGCCGATACCCGGGAAATTAATGATGACCGGCACGCCCAGGTTTTGCGCCATTATTGACGCATGAGAATATTGGGCGCTCTCTTCCATGAGTATTCCGATCACCTTGTCCAGGGGGACAACGGCCACCTCGACCGGAGTCAGCCGGTCGGCGATAAGTATCGAGCCGGCCGGTATCTTGCGCAGCGCTGCAATCCGGCCTTCACCGGCGGGCAACATATTATATAGCAGCCGGTAGTAGAGGTCCTGCATGGTAATAAGGCTTTTTGCCGCAAGCTCATCGGCGCTGGCGACGGCCTGGTCGTGCAGTTGGGTAATTTTCTCCGCGAGCACGGATTCGCCGCGCAAGGCGGTGCGTTCCATGGTTTCCTTTACAGAGGAAATAAATGCCGGATCGTTCAGCAGAAGTATTGCCGCCTCGAATATCGGAAACGACAGGTCCTTTGCGCCCTGCGGGCCGTTGTTCATGAAATAGGAGATTTGGTTTTTGCTTTTGCTTACGGCGAAATCAAGCCTGGCCAATTCGGACGAGACGAGGTCCACGGTGTTTTTGTCGTTTTTAAAATGGTCGAGATCCACCCTTTTGAGCAGGTACGCCATGCCCCGCGCGATTCCCGGCGCAAGCGGCTTGCCGTGGAATTCCATCTCACGGTTCCTGAATGTATTCGGCCGCGTATTCATGAAACTGTTCTTTCTAATTCCGCGACAAAGTCAATTAGAAGCCCGCGACCGATCATCGCCCTGCGGGCAATGTTTTGCAGGAGATAGCGGTGTTCCGTATCGTTGGAATGCGGCATAATGTTTTTTTTATAAAAAATTGAATTACCGATTTACCAATATACGAAGCAAATGCAATGCCCATTAAAATCGGTTTTCCTGTTTTGGTGGCGGATAAAGAGGTTTCATCTCAGGCAAAACAAAAATAAAAGGTCGCGCCTTTGTCCGTTTCGGCCTGGGCCCAAATTGCGCCCCCATGCTTTTCCATGATTCTTTTTGCAATCGAAAGGCCGATGCCGGTACCCTTATATTCACTTGCCGAGTGCAATCGTCCGTAGGGTTTGAACAATTTGTCGGAATCCTTCATGTCAAAACCAACGCCGTTATCACGGATAAAATAACAGGGCCGGCCGTTTAAGTTCGCGGTGCCGAGTTCTATATGGGTAAGTTCTTTTTTGGAGGTGAATTTCCAGGCGTTGCGGACAAGATTTTCAACGAGGAGCCGGAGTAACCCGGCGTCCGCCTGCGCCGTTAAACCGGCTGGAACATGGATTTCCGTTTTACGGTGCGAATTGGAAGCCCGTAATTCTGAAATAAAATTTTGGGTTATTTCGCTCAAGTCAACCTTGCGGACTTGGATTTTCCGCCGCGAAATGCCTGAGAGCGTTAACAGGTCGCTGATGACCGCCGCCATGCGTTCCGCGGATTGAATAATATGCGTTAAGGCCTGGTGCGCAACCGTTCCCGGTTCTATGCCGTTCCCTTGCGACAAAACACCGATGTTGCTCATAATGGCGTTTAAAGGGTTCCGCAAATCATGTGACACCGAGAAGGAAAAGGACTCCAATTCCTTATTCGCAAGCGCCAATTCGTCCGCCTTTTGCTGCAACTCCAGGGTGCGCTCAATTACTTTTTTTTCCACCTCCGTATAGGCGGTGCGCAGCGTGGCTTCGGCATCTTTACGTTCGCGTAAATCGCTTATGAGCAAACAAACATTTTGTCTGCTGCCAATTTCAAACATTGTTCCCGATAGGAGGACCGGCGTGGCGCCGCCCCGCGTGCAGGCGAGTGAGAATTCGGCCTGGCAAGGGCGCCGGGCGCATTCTTTAAAGAACGCGGAAAAACCTTCATGCAAAGAGCCTGGCAGAAAATCACAAAAGCGCGCACCCGGGATGGTTGACATCTCGCGTTCGGCCAAAAATGAAAAAGCTTTGTTGGCGAAAACGACGATACCGGATTTGTCAAGCGTAACGGCCCCTTCGTTCATGTTCTCGACCATGACCCGGTAACCGTAATCACCGCCCTGGCGCGTAAAAACCCTTTCGCCGTGTTCGTACGTGCCGACAAGCGCATCAACGGCGCCGGTGCGAATGGCTTCTAAGGCTTCCTCGTATTCCGCAAGGCGGCGCTTAAGCGCGGCCATCTCCACGAGGAGCGGTTGCTTTGTTTTTATAATTTTGGGCATAATGGTGAAAGCATTCGGGAACGCTATTCTTTTTTTTCTTGTATCCGCAAATCAAGTCCGGCCAGTATTTTTTCCGTTTTCGTCATGTCGCCCACGAATTTCCGCAGCGGCGGCGGAAGCTTTTTTATAAGCGTAGGCACGGCAAGGATTTGATTCACACTGGCGGAAAGCGGATGCTGATAGATATCGATTACCTCAAGCCGGTACCGGCCTAAAAGGTGCGCTTGACAAAGTTGGCGTATGTTGGCGATGGCATCCTGCGATCGCGGCGACATCCCGGCAACAAACAGGTACAGGTCCCATTGGGCCGTTTTCTTCGGGGATTTTCCCTTTTTGGAAAGCGGCTTTTTTATTGTTGACTTTCGCGCATTCACGTTAGGACCTCCTTGTGCGTTCGGTCGGCATTGTTTCGTCGGATGAGCGCAGCGTTGCTATCTTGCGCCGTTCGCGCAGCAGCGCCTCTTCACCGACCGTTTCCTGCTGGATGGCCCGGTTCAATTCGTCTTCCTCGGTTTCGTACTTGGATTTGAGCAGTGCAAATTCTGCTTCAAAACTCAGTTTTTTTCTTTTGGATTCCCGGTGTTTGCGTTCGGTTTCCTGATTGCGCAAAATTTGCGACGCTTTATCCAATGCTTCCTGAGCGACCCTGGCGGTCCCCGCAAGAACGCCATCGGCCCCGGAATAGGCGTCGATAAGGTTAATGCCCTTGGAGGTGATCACGAATTCGCGAATTTGGTTGGAATGATTCATCCCGCGCGCTTTGAGTATGTAAATGCCTCTATTGCGTTCACCATAGGATTCAAGTGACTTT
>JAQUMP010000058.1 GCA_028718065.1 Chitinivibrionales bacterium
CATTTAAAGGTTATGTTCGGGTCGGTGACGGCATTTAAACTATGCCCGACCGCGGCTCCGCTCGGAGTGGGGAAAATGTTACGAGGCGGTTTGAGTGTATCACCGATCACGGAAAAAGATTTAGGCAGGCCGAATTTGGTTGAGGTATAGGCGGGCGCATTGCCGTAATTGTTAAGCACGACCCACGAATAGGTTTGCCCCGGCGACAGCGGCGGCGGCGAGGCGGTGATTGTTCCCGACGGGTCGGGCGCGCCATAGATGATCTGCGTATTTGGCGTGATGGCCTGCCAAATTACGCTGAGACCCGAAATCGAGGTTGCGCCGTCCGCCGATGAATCCAGTTTGATTTCCTGGTCCGATAAAATTACATGGTAATAAGGAACACCGGGATTGGGATCCCATTGAAACGTCGGCGTGAGCGAGCTGATGCTTCCGGTCGGCGCTTTGGGCTGCGGCGCCTGCGGGCACTCAATAATCATCTGCAATTCATTAGAATAAAAAGTGTCGGCAGCCATGGGCCAACCGACCATATAATAAAAGACGCCATACCCCATATTGGGCTGCTGGTTGGGATAAAACGCGATGCCGCGCTGCGGTGGGACTCCCGCAATAAAAGTGTTGGCGCCGGATATGTCCGGAATGATGCTGTACCGGTAATTGGCCAATTTTCCGCCGCCGGGCGAACGATCGTAATACAGGATGCCCGAATCCGGTGCGATGAGGCTGCCGGGGCGCGCCGCTCCCGACCATTGCACCCAGATTTTGCTGGTTGCCGGCATGGTCGTAAGCGGGAATGCGGTCAAAATGTAGGGCGCTCCAGATTGTGAAAATGCGCCGCACAGCACGCCAGCCACCAGTAAACTTGCCATCCGTTTAGTCCAATACATGAGCATATCCTTTCGAAACCGCTTTCATTCCCCGCAGGTTAGAAATAATAGAGCATCCCGGACTTAATTGCCGGCAGCGGCAACAGGTCCATTTCCAGCGCCAGCTTTACCTTGGTCCCCATCGCCGAACCAAAATTTAAAATCGGGACCATGGGCAATTTATCGATCATGATCTGCGACAGACCCGCTTTTGTCAACTGGTTATACAGCAGGTTCTGCTGGTTGGGCAAACTGATATCAAACCCGAAGAGCCCCACGTTAAAAAACGAACTCCAGAAATTGCCGGTAAGCACCATAACATTGTCGACACGGATTTTAACATCCAGATCGACGTAATCGTCGGCGGTGTTGTTAATGCCGTCTTTGCCCTCGTATTTATGGTAAATCGACAAGTCGCCGATGGTTTTAGTATATGAAAATGTCAATTTATCGCGGATAATATCGAATGCAATGGTATGCCCCTGCGGCATTTTCCATTCGGCGCTGGTTTTGGAATTGTACCAAATGCTGTCGGTTTCATTATTAAGCAAGCGATTGTAAACTTCGGGTTTCATCAGTGCACTGGGTTTATTAAAGTCAATGGAGGGCTGAAAAGTTTTTGGATCGATAAAAAAGGGCAGCGAATAGCGCGCATTAAAATATCCGTCGGCCTTGGCGTCTATGCCAAAGCGTGAGGTAAGCGTAAAACGCCAAAGTTTAAGCCCAAAGGTCGGCGCCCACGCCTGCGCTTCATAATGGCCTTGGGCCGAACCGTAAACTTTCTGAGAATTGTAATCGATAATCTGACTGATGTTGATTCCGGCGGAATCGTTTTTAATACTGAAGTTGCCGTAAATATCCGCATCCATCTTGCCTTGCAAATCTAAACGGAAAATATGACGGCTGAGGTCCACCGCCATGATGAAATTCTTATTCACTTTATAAGCATAGCCAAAGGTCATGGATTCCCATCCAAGGGTCGCATCCACCGGCACGTTCACCGTACCTCGCATGAGCAGACTCATGCCGCCGCCCATGGAATCGGGTTTAATTTTAAGATCGGCGCTGCCGAGCGTATTTAAATAATTAAGAAAAACGTTTTGCGTATTGGAAAAACTGGCCACGCCGCCCAGCATGGGTATGTCCACGCGCACGGTGGTATTAGGGTTCTGGCGCACGCCCATGCTCGGCTTGAAAGTTCCCCCGTTTGTAAACTTTGTCGAATCGGAGAATAACGAATCGATGCCGGCCCCGACATTGCTGGCAAGATCCAGCGGATTGGCGTTGTATTCAAAGGGAATGTCGAACCCAAGGTACCCTTTGGAATATTCGAAAGACACGTCGGTGGGCGCACGCAAAAAATCGTAATTAAAGCCCACCGCCAGTCGCGCGCTGAAATTGGGGAGACTTATGGTGCCGGGAATCGCGGTCCCGGACAAGGCGCCCCCGCTTGTCGAGTCGGAGCTGGTGTGCGCAGGGAGATTGCCGCAAACGCACAGGCCGATAATCGTCATTTCCTTGAGCCATTTCATAGGCAAACCACCTTGGAGAACAGGAAGGATGCGGGTGAATACCGAATGTCAAAAAAAGCGCCCGCTAAAACACAATCGTTTTTTAATTATATCGGAGGGTAAAAAGTAAGTCAAGGGAAAAAACATTAAAAATGGGTATCGTTGACGGCAGGGGAATTTACGGGCGAAACAAAATCATGTATTTTTTGTAGGGGCGCGTTGCAACGCGCCCTAAGTTATTGAGGTTTTTTCCGGGAGAGTTCGGCCACGATCCTGCCCTTGAGCTCGCTGCTGTATTTAAAAAGCGGAACAACACGGCGCGGAAGCGGGACAACATCGCCGGTTTTGGGATTGCGGGCCGGACGGGGTTTGCGGATCTTGGTATAAAAGGTGCCAAATCCCCGGATCTCGATATGCTGGCCGGTTTCTAATGTTTTTGAAATGGTTTCGAGCAATTCTTCGACGCCGATTTTCGCATCGGCCTGGGTAAGCCCGGTGACTTTTGAAACATCGACGATCAAATCGTGCTTGGTAATATTGGCCATAAACACTCCTCCTGCATGATAAATATTCAATGCTACCGACTCGATGTCAAGACAAAAGTTAACAAGGACGCTATTTACATACCCGGTGTGATTAATAATCGGATATAAGAAACAGGAATCGCGGGAATTTTTACCCGGGCGCCGGATGATAAGACGGCTGTTTCTTTAACCGGCGCTTTCAGTAAACGCGCGAAGCGGCGACAGAAGGATTCAAATCCCAATTGTCGCAGACATATCCGGCGATTACGCTTTATAATAGAAATGGGAAAACTCCGGGCCGGATAGTCCCTTATTGGAATCAAACGGCTCCCTTGCTTTACAAAAACAAAAACGGCGTCCGCGGGCGTTTTCACAAGCCGCTCCAGTACACGAAACTGGTTTTCCTGATCGAGCAACCCAAAGTCAATTCGTCCGTTCACGGTACGATTTTGTCTGAATCGCCTGCAAAAACGATCAATTGTTTTTGGCTTTTTTTCCATACCCGCCAGTAAAGTCCGGTATTTTTTTTCAAGGGGCCTGAGCGCCACCCAAGGCGCGGGGACCAGGAGCGTATCGTACAGCGCGCCGTAATTTAATCCTTTCGGCGGAATAAAATCCAACGGCTTGCGGCCGAAAAGGGGCCTATTAAACAGCCACGGCATATAGAGCGCATAGCCAAAACCTTCCGAGAGCGAAGTGGACAGGCACCAATCGCAGGATTGATAGAGCCGGGTCAAAACTTCTTGAACACCCGTCTGATCTTTTTTGTCAATTATGTTGTAATTAAACAATACCGGCAGTTTATAGCGACGGCAAATATTTTGCAGGCGCCGGTAGGCGCGCCGGTCCGCTGCATGCGTGCCGGGGCCGCCGAGTACAAGGTTTGTAGAACGGGCCACCGCAGAAACCAGCACCGCCTCCACTGCGTTTTTGCGCGCGATCACCCGCGCCGGATAGAGCGTAAGCGGGCGACCGGAGCAAAAAGGCGTTCGGGCACTCCGCGCGGCATTAAAAAGCTGTTTTCGCAATAAATTTGTCTGATATTTTTTCAAGCGGCCGCCTGCATCATACTCAAGCGGATTTTCCATTAAGTAAACCGAGAGACCGGCCCGCTTAAGGCATGCAACAACGCTTTTCCCCGGCGCCCAGAATATAACATTTTTAAGCCGGGGGTAAAGTTCATTATAAAACGAGGCGTCCCATGCAACGTTTCGGTTTATCTGCCGCAGGCATTCCAATCGCCCGGCTTCGGCCAGATCGTGCACCGCACTGATAAACCGGACCTGCTCCTTGCCGTTTGCAAACTTCCGGGCAACATTCGCGAATGCCCCCGAAAGCGCCGTATTTTTACCGAGCGTAAGGTTATGGCCGATGCAGCATACCGGCCCGAGTTCCAGATATTTTTGAATGAGTTTTTGAAGCGCTTCAAACAGTTTCCGTTTATCCGCCAGAAATTGCTTCTTATCGGCATACCAGCGATAATCACAGCGGGTATTAGAAACAACGGCTGCGTCTAAAACCGGCAGTGCACGTTCCCCATAGTCACGGCAAAAAAGCAAGTTCGTCGCTATTTTCCCTGATTGTAAACAACTAAACGCACGCGCATAGGCTTGCATAACCGTGGTTACGCCGCCGGGGCGGTTATGGTAGTGGACCTGGATGAGCGTTGCGGGTAATGGCGTTTTCACAAAGCAACCTGGCGCGAGCGGGGATGAAAACTGCGGTGCACTTCCTTGAGGTATTCACGGTCCACATGCGTGTAAATTTCGGTGGTCACAATCGAGGCATGGCCAAGCATTTCCTGCACCGTGCGCAGATCGGCGCCGCCTTCCAGCAAATGGGTGGCAAAAGAATGGCGAAACGTGTGCGGCGTAACATGTTTTTGAATGTTCGCTTCTTTTACATAATGCTGAATGATTTTCCAGATGCCCATGCGGGACATTTTTTTTCCGCGCACGTTTAAAAACAGGGTACTGTCCGATTGCGGTTTTGCAAAAACAATCCGTTCCGTGTCGCAATATTTTTTAATCCACATCAGCGCGATGTCGCCGATCGGCACCAGCCGTTCTTTGGAGCCTTTGCCGATGACCCGCGCCATTTTATCTTCCAGCAGTAATTGCTCCAAAGTCAAAGAGGCAAGCTCCGATACACGCATGCCGGTGGCATAGAGCGTTTCCAGCATGGCCCGGTCGCGATTGCCGCCGCGTTTGCGGGTGTCAACGGCATTCAGAAGCGCCTCGATTTCGGCCACGCTCAGCACCGCGGGTAAATAGCGCGTGGCGCGCGGCGCCTCGAGCTGCTCGGTCGGGTCGGCCGCCAAAATTCCTTCCGAAACGATAAAGGCAAAATAGCCGCGCAACGAAGAGATTGTGCGCTGGATGGAAGCGGCCGCAAAGCCGATGTCGTAGAGCGCGCGGATGTATTGCGAAAGCAGCGCCGGGTCAATTTTGTCAATGTCGACGATTTTTTGTTGGGTTAAAAAATCAAGAAGCCGCTTGAGATCGAATCGATAGGAAACAATAGTATTCTCGCTGAGCATCCGCTCCAGCTTGAGCGCGGCCAGAAAATCTTTCTGCAGGGGCAGGGCGTCCATAAAAATGCGTTTTCTATCGCCTATTGAATAAACGGATTGCTTTGTTTCTCCCTGCCGATCGTGGTGCGGTTGCCGTGGCCGGGGTAAACGATGGTGTTGTCCGGAAGCTTAAGGAGTTTCGTGCGGATGCCTTCTATCAGCGCCAGCTCGTCGCCGCCGGGAAAATCGGAACGCCCGATGGAAGAGGCGAATAGAACATCGCCGCTGATGCACACGTCGTCGAAAACCAGGGCGCAGCCGCCCGGCGTATGCCCCGGAAGATGCACTATTTTCATGGTAAAGCTTCCGATGGTCTGGTCTCCTTCTGTCAATTCGCGCAGGGCGCCCCGATAGCTAAAAGTTGTTCCCAGCATAATCGCCCCGTTTTTTTGGGTGTCCTGAAGAAACAATCGATCGTCCCGATGCACATAAACAACCACCTCCGGAAACTCCCCGACAATTTCCGGAATCCCCATGATATGGTCGAAATGGGCGTGCGTCAACACGATGGCCTCGACGGCCAAGGAATGTTTCTTGCAATAGTCAAGCACCTCCGAGCAACCGCTGCTGGGGTCGATAATCAGGCAGGCCTGGTGAATGTTATATATAACGTACGTGTTGGTTTCGATCGGCCCGGTTACAAATCGCTCTACCTTATATTTCATATTTTATCTTTCTTTTAGAATTTGGAAGGGGCGCTGCCCCTTAGACCCCGTAAGGAATATACGTATTATGGCTAAAACATTCGGAAAGTTCTTTATTAGCAATCAAACCCGATTTTAAATCTTTTGGCTACAATAAGCATTTTCATTACGGGGTTTTAGGGGTGGAACCCCTACCAGATAATTTATTTTAATCCTCAAGCCGGCGAGCCCTTTCCATTTTATTTATCTTAGAAATCTCCGACAAAAACAACTTCAGGCTCCGGCATAATCCCAAATTTATCAGAAACCTTTTTCTGAATATAACCAATTAATTTTCTAACATCCTCTGCGTTTCCAGAATTAAAATTGACGATTACGTTGGCATGCTTTTCCGAAACTCTCACACCCCCGCATTCATAGCCCTTAAGTCCGCATTGCTCAATAAGCGCCCCGGCGGATTGCCCGGTGGGATTTTTAAAAACACTCCCGCAATTCGGCAAATCCAAAGGAAGCTTTTGCTTCCGTTGCGTATTGCAGTGCCGATACGTTTCTTTAAGAGAGGCCGGATTTTCGGGCCTAAGCCGCAGCGTGACCGCGGTTACGCAAACATTTCTCCCCTGTAAAGAACTCCAGCGGTAGCCGAATTGCAGCGCCGGTCCCAGAAGCGTCTTTGTTTTTAAGTCGGCCGGATCGATATACGAAACCGATTCCACCACCGATCCGATTTCCTGGCCGAAAGCGGCGGCATTCATAATAAGGGCCCCGCCGACCGTGCCGGGAATGCCGCCCAGTTTTTCTATGCCGCCCAGCCCTTTTTCGATTGCCTGGGAAACGAGCGCGGGCAAAGAAGCCCCGCTTTCGCAAAGCGCCTGCTGCCCTTTCCATTCAATTTTATTAAAAGCTGCCCTTGAGGAAATCACCAACCCCGAAAATCCTTGATCGCTTATTACTATATTTGACCCTCTGCCCAGCATGAATACCGGCAGGGAATTTTCATTGGCCCAGCCTAATAAATGTTTTATCTCTTCGGCATTGCCAGGTTCGGCGTAATAGCGGGCCGGCCCTCCGATTTTTAGGGTCGTTTTTTCGGCAAGTTCGATATTGTGTTTTATATTCATAAACTACAAATAAAAAATATTATGGAAAGGGCTCCGCCCTTTAAATCCCGTAATGAAAATACTTATTGTAGCTAAAAGAAAACCTGCTTGAAAATTGACAGAGGATGTTTATTGTACGCGCACATTTTTAATGGGTTAAATATAATATGTATTTTCCTTACGGGGTTTTAGGGGTGGAACCCCTACCGGGATTTTATTTATTTTTTTATTTATCATTTGAAAAAATCTTATAAATCCCCTTATCAATAAAATAATCCACAACCGTTTTGTCCAAATGGTTCGCGGCGACCTCGGCTTTGAGAATGCCAAGCGCCTGCTCCGGCGTTTTGGCCCGTTTATAAGGACGGTCCTGGGCAACCAGCGCCTCGTAAATATCCACCACCGCCAGGATTTTACTTTCCAGACAAATTTGGTTTCCCGTAAGTCCGTCGGGATAGCCGCTGCCGTCGATTTTTTCGTGGTGATGGGCGGCGATTTGCGGGATGTCCTTAAGCGTGGCCGTCCAGGGTATTTTTGAGAGAATGCGCCGCGTGGAAGCGGCATGCGAGTTGATTTTATCGCGCTCGGCATCGGTTAAATTGCCTTTGCGCACGGAGAGCGCTTCCCATTGCGCATCGGACAAGAGCGGGCGCTTTTCACCGGCCGCCGTAAAATAAAACTTATCCCGCAGGAGGCCTAAGGTTTTAAAATCGTCGTCCGATAAAAACCCGGACGCATTGATTTTCTGTAAAAAAAGGCCGTCGGCTTGAATGGCCGCCGCGCTCTCCCAGGGGATTTTACCCGCATAGGCGGGCATATTTTTTAATAACCCGATATATTCCAAACGGGCCTGGAGCGCCTCCATTTCGCCGGCCGTAATCCGGCTCTCCTTGGTCAGAAGCGCTTCGGGCACGCCGATCTTGCCCATATCGTGCAGCAGGGCGGCAAATTTAAATTGACGGACGCGGTCATTGGAAAAATCCTCCCCGGCAAAAGGGCCGGCGGGGTCGTTTTTGATGGTATTGACAAACGTAAGCGCATATCCCATGACGCGCTTGGAGTGGCCGGCGGTTACATGATCCCGTTCGTCAATTGCCGCGCTGGAGGAGCTTAAGAAACCCTCAAAAATCTGCTGGATGTCTTCGTGCAATTGCATCCGGTCGATCGTGACCGCGGCCTGTGAGGCGATGGAAAGCACGAAATCCTCATCCGAAAGCGTAAACGGCAGCACGGTTTCGTCCGCAATCGCCGCGCTGCTCAATTTTATTTCTTTGCCGGTTTTTTTATTCATAAGCTGCAGAATGCCCACAACCTGGCCTTCGGTGTTTTTAAGCGGCACCGTGAGCATGGATTTTGTGCGGTAGCCGAACCTCTGGTCAAAACTCTTGCCGTGCCGGTAAGGTTTATCGGGGGAAATTAAATAGACATCGTCGATGTTCAAGGAGAATACGGTATCGGCCACATACCCTGCGATGGTGTCCTGGTTAATGGGGATCGAAAACTCTTCGTGCGGCAAGGACACCGAATCGTTCTGCATGACCTTGAAGCGCAAAGTGTTCAAAAAGCTTTGCGTTGCCGGGTTCCTTTCGCGCAGGTAAATGCAAGCCGCATCGGCGCAGAGCATTTCGCGCGTTTGCCATAAAATCGTTTCGAGCAGATTATAGAGGTTGTCCTGAGATGAGAGCGACGTGCCGATGGTAATTAATTGCTGTTTCTGCTTGCGGTACTTTACAATTTCGCCGATTAAATCGGAATGCCGGGCGGCCACGCTGCGGGAGGTCAAAACCCCTTTCAGCATGTTCCAGACCATCCCCTCACTAAGCGGACAGGTAAAAACGCCGCTGATAGGAAAATCGTTTAAAAAGTCCGGGGTGCCGCCCGGAGGAACCGCCTGGTAAAAATGGACCTCATCCTGGCCGGCGACCGGCATCAGGACAAAAGCATTAAGTAAAGAATCCCTGGCCGGCGGCAAAAACGAAATATAACCGTCGGGTTTGTCCCCTGCGGTTTTAAAATCGGCCTCTTTCAGCGCGCGGATACAGCGGATTGCAAGTCCAAGCAGGCCGCTTTGGGTTGTTATCAACTGTAAATCGGCGGCGGTGGGCTCACCCAGGATAATGATAAGAGGCGTATCGTTCACATCGTAAAAGTTACCATGAAGGACAGCCAGGCGACAAGAGGAAAATTACCGGATCGTCAGGGAGTTGCCGTTCGCGCCCAAAAACTAAGGGCGCAAAATCTTGCGCCCTTAAAATCGTCGCGGAAATTAGCCAATCGCTTATTCCGGATGGATCGCTTCGGCCGGGCAGACTTCGGCACAGGCGC
Organism: Chitinivibrionales bacterium; assembly: GCA_028718065.1. Taxonomy (GTDB): domain Bacteria; phylum Fibrobacterota; class Chitinivibrionia; order Chitinivibrionales; family FEN-1185; genus JAQUMP01. The sequence continues at coordinate 9,540 of JAQUMP010000058.1, forward strand.
CGCAATCCGTGCATTTTTTTGCATCGATAATGTAAATCGGGTCGCCCTCGCTGATGGCTTCTACCGGGCATTCGGGTACGCACGTCCCGCACGCTACGCATGCATCGCTGATCTTATGAGGCATTGTGGTCTCCTTTAAAAAATCGAGAGTAAATAAAACGACTTTTTGAAACTTTTAGAAAATATAATTAGGGATATATTGGGAACAAGATTTAGTTCGCAATAAATGTGACGCAAACGATCGGCCAAAGATTCGTCTGCGTTTGTAACAAGCTACTACCTTTAAAAGACAATATTTATTTTAAATAACAGATTATATGGTGGTGATACTATATAATTGGTTAGGAGGAATACGCTTTGAGAAATCTTACGGAAATCAAACAAAGTCTGGCAGCATTAAAAAGTGAGATCCATAAGCGATACGGCGTATCGAACATCGAGGTGTTCGGATCGTATGTACGCGGGGAGCAGCGCATAGACAGCGACGTTGATGTGCTGGTGGAATTCGACCGTGAGGTGGATTTGCTCGATGTTTCCGGGTTGCGCATCATGCTGTGTGAACGGCTGAAGATGCAGGTTGACGTGGTGCTCAAACGCAGCGTACGTCCGGAGCTTAAGGAATTCATATTGAACGAGGCCGTCCCCGTATGATACGCGCGGTAAAACTATTCGTCGGCGACATCGTCGAAAATATGCGCCTGGTATCAACGCTTATCGAAGGAATGGATTTTAATGCTTTTATCAATGACAAGCGGACGCACAACGCCGTTATCCGCTGTATCGAAGTAATCGGCGAGGCCACAAAAAACATTCCGGACAAAACCAGGGGGAAATATCCGTCCGTGCCTTGGAAAGATATGGCGGGCATGCGTGATGTGGTGATTCATTTTTATATGGGCGTTGATTTCCGGATCGTATGGGAGGTCATCAAAAAACGCTATCCGGTATTACTGGTGCAAATAGAGCGTATTTACAACGAAATTGAAAATTAGCCGGATAAACACTTCTTTTTCCCTTTGACATAGCTCTTCACTGACGCAAAAAACTTCACTAAGGCAATAAATCATGTCCGTCCCGGATTATTTAAACCTGTTGTAATATTGAGGTCTTATCTTGCCTGTTTGTAAAGATCACTAACTTTTTCCATAAATGCTTTGGATATGTTTATTTCGAGCTTTTTGTCATCTTCGCCAAAATCGAGATAAGGCTCTGAGTATTTCTTGTGCGGTTGGCATCTTGTCTTCCTCCTCCCGTTAGGGTTTTGCTTAGGAGAAAGATCGGTCTCGAATGAGGCCGAATGCCAACCTTTTTTTATGCCCTTTCCATACTTAAGTTAGAATAGCCATAATTCGGAATGTTATAAAATTTTATGAAACAATATTTAGCTGGAATATTTTTCGGCTAATACCTATTTAATGTGGGTCCGATCACAGCATGCTGAGGTATTTCCAGAACCTTTAATAATTATATCTTATAAATATCGAACTATGAAGATTAATTTCCAGATTGGATGATGCCCAGCATGCGGAGATTAAAATAAAAAAGCCCGATAACCATTAAAAATCAACAGCTACCGGGCTTAATTAATGGCGG
>JAQUMP010000059.1 GCA_028718065.1 Chitinivibrionales bacterium
GCATGCCGCCCATCAGCGGCTGGGGCATGGGCGTGGACAGAATTGTTGCATTATTGACAAATGCGTCGACATTACGGGATGTGGTTCTGTTTCCGTTGTTGCGGCCGGAATGATCCCCCTCAGGGGCTGTCCCCCTTATCAAGGGGGATGCCGAAGGCAGGGGGATGTCGTAAAAAAAGATTTAAAGGTATTTAATCCATGTTCGAACGATTCATCGCCTTCCGCTATTTGTTCGGCAAGCGCCGCACCGTAACCTGGATCTCGGCCGGAGGCGTCTGCCTGGGGACCTTCGCCCTGGTGATCGCGCTCTCCATTGCCAACGGGTTTGAGCGCGAGGTGCGCGACCGCATCGTGGGCACCTTGGCGCACGCCAAGATCATCCAGTATCACGGCGTTCCGCTTGTCAATTACGACTCCCTGCGCGCCATAATAATACAACAGCCGGGCGTGGTGGCGGCGGCGCCCTATATTACGGGCAAGGGCGGCGTGGAATACGACCGCGTGCAGGAGGGCGTGGTTATTTACGGCGTCGAAGAACGCCTGGAATCGTCGGTTACGGACCTTGACAAAACCATAAAATACGGCAAACTTTCCTTAGACTCCGCCCGCTCCGACCGCGGGCGCGTCTTTCCGGGCGTCGTGCTTGGGCTTGGCCTGGCCGATAAGTTGGGCGTGCGGCCCGGCGCGGAGCTGGTGGTGGGCAGTTTTTCGGCTGGCGTTGACGAACTCGATCCGACGCCGCGCATGGCGCGCTTTACCGTAAGCGGCATATTTGAGACCGGAATGTATGAATACGACCTAAACCTCGTTTATGTTTCGATTGCGTCGGCGCAAAAGCTCACCGGCATGACCGGAGTGGAAGGCATTCAGATAAAGACCGTCGACCTTTACAAAGCGGACGATATCGCCCGGCGGGTCAAGAACGCTCTGGGCGGATATCCATACACGTATCTTGACTGGAAGAGCCAGAACAAATCGCTCTTTGAATGGATGCGACTGGAAAAAATCATCATATTTATCGTTATTTCGTTCATAATAATCATCGCCGCATTCAACATTATTTCTTCGCTTTACATGATGACGCTGGAAAAGCGCCGCGAAATCGGGATTCTCATGAGCATGGGCAGCAAGGCGCGCAGCATCATGCGAATTTTTGTGCTTAATGGGGCGAGCATCGGATTTTTAGGGTCGACCGTGGGTACGCTTGCAGGGGTCGCTTTGTGCCTGATTCAGCAGCATTGGCGATTGATTCCTTTACCCGGTGATATCTATTTTATAAACAAATTACCGGTCCTTGTACAGCCCTTGGATGTTACCCTGGTATATCTTGCGGCCAACATTATTTGCAGCGGCGCGACCGTGTATCCTGCCGTAAAAGCCGCCGGGATATTACCCGCGGAATCGATTCGCTACGAATAACCGTTTAGAAAGCGTGAAGCGTGGTACAAGTCCGCAATCTCACCAAAGCATTTACCGACGACACGGGCCGTTTTGAAGTTCTGCGCGACCTTTCATTTACCATTAACAAAGGCGAAATGGTGGCGCTGGTGGGCGCTTCGGGCGCCGGCAAAACCACCCTTTTGCAAATCGTGGGCGCCTTGGACCTGCCCACCTCCGGCAGCGTGGAAATTACCGGGAAATCGCTGACGGCCATGAAACCGGACGAGCGTGCCCTGTTCCGGAACACGGCCATTGGTTTTGTTTTTCAGTTTCATCATCTTCTGCCGGATTTTACCGCGCTCGAAAATGTCATGATGCCCGGGCTTATTGCCGGGCGCGGCCCGAATGTTTGCGAGGACGAGGGGCGCCGAATTCTGGAGCTGGTCGGCATTGCGCGGCGTTTTCATTCGCATTATCCGGCCGAGCTCTCGGGCGGCGAACGCCAACGCGTGGCGCTGGCGCGGGCGCTTTTTAACAAGCCGGCTCTCATTCTGGCGGATGAACCGACCGGCAATCTTGACAACCACAACGGCGGCATGCTGCTGAATCTTTTTAAAAAAGCAAACGAAGAGTTGTCGCAGACTTTTCTGGTTGCAACCCACAATAGCGACCTTGCCGGCGGCTTGCACCGCGCGCTCTATTTGAGCGACGGTCAGGTCCATGAGCGCTAAAAGGAAAAAGAATTATGGAACGTTGTCAAGAATGCGGCCGTAACGAAGCCAGCGTGCATATTACGCAGATTGTGGAGAACCAGACCACGCTGCGCCATTTATGCGAGAGCTGCGCCCGCAAAAACGGCATTGCGATTGAGCCGGTCGTGCCGCCGCAAGCGCCGACGGAAGAGGGGCGGGCCGAAGAAAAGAGCGCCTGTCCGCATTGCAATTTGTCGCACAAGGAATTCAAGGACGAAGGCCGCCTGGGATGCACGCATTGCTACCGCACCTTTGCGGTAAGCATCGAGGAGCTTCTGTTACAGGTGCATGGCGCCGCCAAGCACACGGGCAAACGCTATAAGAACGCTCTGGCCCTGCCGCAGGACCTTAAACAATTAAAAACCGTGTTGGCGCGCGCTGTAAAGAACGAAGAATTCGAATTGGCCGCCGCGATCCGCGACGCGATCCATGATCTGAATGGTTAACCGATGCTTTCAACCTTAATCGAACGTTTGCCCGCCTGGTGCGAAAGTGCCGGCTCTGGGAGCGACGATATCGCTCTGAGCACCCGCATCCGCCTGGCGCGCAATCTACAGGGCGTGCGCTTTCCGCGCCGTGCATCGCTCTTTGAACGAACCACCGTCTGGGAAACCATTGAGACGGGGATCGGTCGGCTGGGCGAAGGCAAACAATTTTCTGTTGTCAATTTCAACCGTTGTGAAAAAAACAAGCAGCAGTTGCTGGTGGAACGCAAGCTGGCCACGCCGGAGCTGCTTGCGCTCGACGGCGAACGGGGAGTTTTTGTCGATGCAAGCTGCCGCCGCTGCGTGATTGTAAACGAAGAAGACCACATCCGCCTGACCGTGATCGACGGTGGTTTTTGTCCCGATAAATTGTGGCGCGTTCTCGACGCGCTGGACACCGAACTCGGTCTTCAGGTACATTACGCCTTCGACAATACGCTCGGCTTTTTAACGGCGTGTCCTACGAATGTCGGCACGGGCATGCGCGTTTCGTTTTTATTGCACCTGCCGGCCCTGGTGCTGACCAAAACCATGGATTCCGTGCTGTTGGGCGCCTCGCAAATGGGCATTGCTACGCGCGGATTTTATGGCGAACATTCCACCGTGCTCGGCAATCTTTTTCAGATGTCCAATCAGGCCATGCTTGGTATAACGGAAAAGGAGTGCATCGGTCGTACCGTGGAGGCGATTAATCATATTGTTCAGCTCGAACGCACGGCGCGCGGCCGGATTCTAACGGAGGCTAAGCTTGAACTGACCGACCGGGTGTGGCGCGCCATAGGTATATTAACCCATGCCCGCACGCTCGGAGTCGATGAATTTTTAAATTGCGTTTCGGCCGTCCGGCTCGGCGTACAATGCAATATCTATGAGGGCACAACCGTATCTAAACTGAACCAGCTCATGCTCATGATTATGCCGGCGCATTTAAATCTGGTTTACGGCAAAGCGCTTAAGGAAAGCGAAGAACGAGTTGCGCGTGCCGAAATGGTGCGCAATTTTTTTGCAATCAAACGACGGACCATCATAAAAAAAAGGACAGCGAATGGTTAACGGAATGTTTACCGACCGCGTAAAAAAAGTAATGCAGATCGCCCGCGAGGAATCGATCCGGCTCGGCAATGACTATGTGGGCACGGAACATTTACTTCTGGGACTTATTAAAGAAGGCGAAGGCGTGGCCATTGCCGTGCTGCGCAGCCTGAGCGTGGACCTGGAGGAGTTGAGCGCCAAGATCGAAAAGGCCGTGACTTCCACCGGCGGCATGATGACCATCGGGCAGATGCTGCCCTTTACGCCGCGCGCCAAAAAAGTGCTCGAAATCGCCGCCAACGAGGCGCGTTTTATGTCGCATAAGTATATCGGTACGGAACACCTTCTGCTGGCGCTCATGAAAGACACCGAATCGGCCGCGGCCAACGCCCTGGCGAGTTCGGGGCTCGAATACGAAAAAGTCAAGGAGGAGATCAACCGGGTGCTGCGCGGCGGCGAGACCGTGGGCGCCGCGGCCGCCAAGGAAAAAAGCAAGACCCCGTTTCTGGACCATTTCGGCCGCGACCTTACCGCCCTGGCGCGCGAATCCAAGCTCGATCCGGTGATCGGCCGCGAAAAAGAAATAACGCGCGTGGTGCAGATCCTGAGCCGGCGGAAAAAGAACAATCCCGCGCTCATCGGCGAGCCGGGCATCGGCAAGACCGCCATCGTCGAAGGATTGGCGCAGAAAATAGTTGACAAAAGCATACCGCAGGTGCTGGAGAACAAGCGCGTCATTAACCTGGACATGGCCTCCATGGTGGCGGGCACCAAATACCGCGGCCAGTTCGAGGAGCGCCTTAAAGCGCTCATGGTCGAGCTCGAAAAAAACGACAATATCATTATTTTTATCGACGAGCTCCATACCATCGTGGGCGCGGGCGGCTCCGAGGGCAGCCTTGACGCCAGCAATATTTTTAAACCGGCGCTTTCACGCGGCGAGATCCAATGCATCGGCGCCACCACGCTCGACGAATACCGCAAATACATCGAAAAAGACGGCGCTCTGGCGCGGCGCTTTCAGACCATCATGGTCGATCCGCCCACCATCGTAGAAACTATTCTGATCCTGGCGGGCCTGCGCCATAATTACGAGGAGCACCACAAGGTAACCTACTCGGAAAAAGCGATCGAGGAGGCGGTCAAACTTTCGGAGCGCTACATTTCCGACCGGTTCCTGCCGGACAAGGCCATCGACGTCATCGACGAGGCCGGCGCGCGCAAGCGGCTTTCCTCCATGGAAATTCCGCCCGAAATCCGCGCCATGGAAAATGAAATCAATGAGGTGATAAACGAAAAAGAGACGGCCGTGGAGCAGCAGGAATTCGAGCACGCCGCCAAGCTTCGCGACAAACAGGAAAAACTAAAAGGGGTCCTGCTGGAGAAAAAGGCCCTGTGGCGCAAGTCCAAAACCGAGGAGCGCCTGCTGGTTGACGAAGACGATATCATCGAGATCGTGGCGACCATGACCGGGATACCGCTCAATCGCCTGGAGGAGCACGAATCAAAGAAACTGCTTTCGCTTGAAGACGACCTGCGCAAGCGCGTGATTGGCCAGGAGCCGGCGCTGCTGGCGGTGGCCAAGAGCATCCGGCGCAGCCGCGCGGGCCTGCACAACAGCAAGCGCCCGATCGCCTCGTTTATTTTCCTGGGTCCCACGGGTGTGGGCAAGACCGAGCTGGCCAAGGCGCTCGCCGGTCGCCTCTTCGGCACCGAAGACGCCCTGGTCCGTGTTGACATGTCGGAATACATGGAAAAATTCGCGGTGAGCCGCCTCATGGGCGCGCCGCCGGGATACGTTGGCTACGAGGAGGGCGGCCAGCTTACCGAAAAGATCCGCAAGAAGCCCTATTCGGTGATTCTGCTTGACGAAATCGAAAAGGCGCACCCCGACGTGTTCAACGTGCTGCTGCAGATCCTCGACGACGGCGTTATGACCGACTCCTACGGCCGGCACGTTAATTTTAAGAACACCATCATTATCATGACCAGTAATGCCGGCACGCGCGACGTTAAAAAGACCGGCACGGTGGGATTCGGCAAGGTGAGCACGTCTTCGGATTACGAGGCCATGAAAAGCAAGGTCATGGACGAACTCAAACGCATCTTTAACCCCGAATTTTTAAACCGGCTCGACGATACGATCGTTTTTAACCCGCTTGGCAAAGAGGAAATCGGCGTCATCGTTGATATCCAGTTGAACGAGGTGCAGGCCCGGCTGAGCGAGCGCGCGATAAAGCTGCATGTTACGGATGCGGCCAAGGCGTTTATCGTGGAGCAGGGTTTTGATCCGGTTCTGGGCGCGCGGCCGCTGCGGCGCTCGATCCAGCGCCTGGTGGAGGATTCCCTGGCCGAAAAATTTCTGGCCGAGGAGTTTCATGACGGCGATACGATAAATATCGACGTTGCCGATAATGGCCTTCATTTCATGCGCGACGAAGCCTGATCGATGAAGCCGCGCAGAGTGGTCATGGTATGCGCGGTCATCGCGGCCGTGATAGGAATATCCTTTTTTGCTTATTTAAAAACCGTTGCGCACAACCGCAGTCTCGAAGACCTTCTTACCCGCACGCTGAGCGCGGTGAGCGGCGGCGGCGTTTCCATCGGCCGCGTGAGCGTGGGTCTGCTTTCGCTGCACCTCAATAATGTCAGCATTGTTTTTCCGCCGGACGGCACTACCTTTTTTGTGCGCGACATCCGCCTCAATTTTTCTCTGACGCGCCTGGTTTCGCATCGCTTTGATTTGAATAAAAGCATCGCGGGCATTACCCTGGTTGGTCCGCGCGTTTTGGTGGTGATGGGCAAAGGAGCGCAGATAACCGTTCCCTCGGGCGCCGTGCGGCTGGACATGCTGCGCACCTGGTCGATCGACCATATCAACATTGCCCGCGGCCGCTTGGCAATAAGCGACGGCCGGAACGATACGATTGATATATGCGACAATATCGGCGGGCGTATCTGGGGCGACGCCGAAGCGCTTTATTTTGACGGCAGGGGCAGTTTTCAGGAGGGGCGCAACAACGTGGCGCTTTCGGGCGCGCTTTCCCGCATAGGCGAAAACAACCAGGTGCGTTTGCACATAACCGGCGCGCATATTAAAAAAGGGCTCTGCTGGCGGGGCGTTTGCTTAACAAGCGGTAACCTGGAGGCCACGATTGAATGTTCGTTTCCGGAAAGCCTGACCGTGCATACCTTTAAGGCGCAGGGCGGTGCGTTTCTGAGCGGGGCCAGTCTCGCTATTTCCGGGCAAAAACAGGTCCTGAGTTCCGTGAGCGGCGGCATTACGCTTTCCGATGCGCGTTGCACGATCGATTCCCTGAGCGGATCCTTTCGGAACAACTTAGTGCAGGGCCAGGGCAGGTGGGATTTTTCCGGGCGTGAAATTTGCAGCCTGAGCGTTGCCGTGCAGGGCCTCAAACCCGATTCACTCGGTGAGCGCCTGGCTCCCTACCTGACCGCTCAAAAAGACAGCGCCTGGGCGCGCTTGAAATTGGTCGCCGCCAATTCCCATGAAACTCCCCGGCTTATTATGGGCGCCGGGAAGCTGGTGATAATGGGCTTTCCGGTAAGAACGCTGGCCGGGCTCGGCCATTACGACAGCAGCCGGCTGGTGATTGATTCTCTCACGGCGATCGGCGCCTCCGGAACCCTGAGTACGCATGGTTTTGTAGGTATTAATGCCTGGCCGCCGGCCGGGTTTTCCCTGAGCTTTTCGGCCGCGCTTGATACGGCGCCCCTGTTACCGGCGCTGCGCGGCCGTTTTTCGGCCGGCGGATGGATCGAGCGTCGCAACGGCCTCCTGCGCGGCGCAGCGACCGTTACCGGCCGCGCTCTCAAGACCGGCCGCCTTGATTTGGGCGAAATGCAGGCGGTATTGACGCTTGACAACGGGACAATAGCGGTCGAAACGCCCCAGAAGGGCCTGCAGGTGCTCATGCTCAGCGGCCGTATCGACAGTGTTTTTACCTCCCATCCGCGCCTGCGGGCGACCGTGACCGCGGCGGCTTCCGTGCCCGTGCTGCTGCCGGGCCTGGCCGGATTGCCTTATGTAAACAATAGCGACTCCCTGCGCTTAAGCGGCGCGGTGAGCGGCGCCTGGCCGGCCATAGGGTTCGACGGCCATTGCACCTACGCCGGACAGACCGTCAAGGGCGCCTGCCGGCTGACGCTTGGAAGCGCCGATAAAAGCTCCTGTTTTTCCTGGTCGCTTGCAAGCATGAATCTGAGCGTGTCCGACAGCGCGTTTCCGCTCGCTGCCAAGGGAACAATTTCAGCGACCGGACTGACCATTGACACAGCGAGCATCATGGGCGGCATTAAATGCAGCGGTCGGATCGCCTTTGATTCCACCGCAACCCTGGGGCTCAACGCTACCGCCGCGGGAGTTTCGCTGTCGAGCTTGAACCGCTGGTTCTTAAAAGGGCGCGCGCCGGTCTCCGATGGCGCACTTTCCGGAGCTTTCCGGTTTTCGGGCACGGCCGATCGACCCCAAATGCACGCCGAAATACATGTCCGGCATGCCAAAGTGTTGGGAATTGCAGGTATGCAAACCGATCTCTCATTCTCAGGCAGCGACACGAATATGCAGGTTGAACCGTTTCAAATTTTAAGCCGTGGCTCAACCATTGCGGTCTTTGATACGCTCATGCGCAGAGAAGGAGCGCTGCATATCGCCGGTCGATTCGGGCCCCTGCCGCTCGGGGAACTCCTGTATCCAAAGGACACGGCCGCCCTGCCGGTGGGCGGGACCTTGACCGGCCGCCTAACCTCCGCCGCGGACTTAAACGGGATTGCAATAAAGGCCAGAATCCTGCGACCCTCACTGGCGCGCTGGACGCTGGATTCCTGCACAGCCGCGGTTGTGCTTGACAAAAAAGGAATAACCCTGGCGGCCGTGGAGGCCATCGATTCGCTCCGCAGCAAGTTTGAGCTTACCGGACATGTCGACTGGCCTCTGGTAACGGCGACCGCGGGCGAGGAGGATTCAATCAAATTAAGCATCCTCGGTCGGGGAGACCTGCTGGGTACGCTCTGTAAAGGTTTAAGCGTGCCCGGCGGCGGCGTGTCGATCACGGGAAGCGGCCAGGGGACCGTGCAGGTTACGGCCGTTTACACCGCGGACCAGTGGTTTTTTCCCAAGGGCTTTCTGGGTGTAACCGGCGGCGTCATGCAGGTGCATCCACTGGTTCCCGGAAAAATCAAAAATGTCAGTCTCTCCGTTTCGGTAACCGAAGCCGGGTCCGTTGCCGCCGAGCTTGTCGGCGCGATCGGCAAAGGCACATACCATATTGTCAATACTCATGAAATCAAACGGCCCTATGAACCGTTCGTGTGCGGTCCTCTGGACCTGGGCATTTTTAAAATAAGCACCTCGCCCGGCGGCCTTGAGCTGCACCTGAGCGGCTTTATGGATAAAACGCAGACGGTTTCGGTGGAAGTCGCCGGCAAAAAGGGCGAAAAAGCGCTTATCATCGGCGGACCTTTGGACCGCAGCATTATAAGCGGTACGCTCGTTCTGCGCAATACGGAATTCACCTATCCGCCCATGGCTCCCCCGCAAGATGTCAACGAGACCGCCCGCGATGAGGGCGCCGGCGCAACGGTCGGCGATTTGTTGTCGGCCATACGCTGGGACCTTGACATAACGGCCGGCAACCCCAATATTAAATATTTCTGGGACATCGGCGTGGGCGCTCAGCAGAGGTTGATTCATTTTTTTCAGGCATACGCCGACCCGCTTTCCATACTTTCGGTGCGCGGCACGGTCGCCGACAAATCCCTGCGGGTCGAAGGCAGTTTGCGCAGCACGCGCGGTTCGGTTTATTATGGGCGGATTTTCGACCGCAATGTCGAGGTTGGACTCGATTTTGTTCCGGTTCCCTTAGGCGGCGCCGAGGGCGGTTATAATAATTTTCCGATCCTCTACGGAAGCGCCGAAACGTTCTCCGATACCAGCAGGTTGCACCGCATTAAAATTACCGCCCTTACCTACGACCCGGCCACCGGAGCCATTACGCAAAAAGGGCGCCTGGCGGTGCTGCCTTTTGCGCTGGCCCAAAAGATCAAGGGGAGCGGCAGCGACCTTCTGGCCCGCCTGCTGCGGCGCTCCCGCGCGGAAAAGCCCGACTCCGTTATAAACCTGGATTTCCAGCTTTCTTCCGATTTCGATGAAAACACCGCCGATATCCAGAGGCAGTTTTATGCGGAAATGGGGGGCAAATTCAAATCGATCGAGGGCGCGGGCGAAGTTCTGTCGGATTTCGGCGAGCAGTTTATTCACACCGTTTATTTGCAGCAGATGGAAAAGGGCCTGGCCCGACTTTTAGGCGTGGATGTATTAGGCGTTGAAACCTCCATTGCTTCGAATTATTTTAATAAGTTCTATAACCATCAGATGTCCGAAACGGAAAACCGTTGGGCGCTGCTGGAAAATACCGGGGTGACGGTCGGCCGGTATTTTTTTCACGATTACCTCCTGGTAAAGGCGGGCAGTTCCCTGATATCCGTCGACACGGCCCTGACGCCCGAGTACAGCCTAGGGTTTGAGGTGTGGCCGTGGCGCTATCTGCTCATGGATTTTGATTATGGCGTCCGTCAAGGTCAACGGTCGTTGGAGTACGATCCCCGATTGAACCTGCAGTTGCAGCTTCCCATCGGCAAGGTGCGCAAAAAGCTTGATTTTTAATAATATTTCCCGGAGATAGTCGCAATCACCACTATGCAATCCTTGACGGCGAAAAAAACAATACGCGGCGCGGCCCTGCTGCTCCTGGCGCTTTTGGGCGGCAGCGCGCGGGCCAAAATTCTCGATACGCTCATGGTCGAAGGATTGCTTATTAATTCGCCTTCCGTGGTATACAATACGATCGGCCTGCAAAAGGGGCAACCCTTCGATGCCTCCGCCATCAGCGACGGCATTGCCGAACTCTATAACCTCGGCCTGTTTAAAGCGGTGGATGTGTTCGCTGCAAGCGAAACCGATTCGAGCGCGACGCTCGTGGTAAAAGTGGAGGAGTTTCCCCTGGTCGAGGCGATTGACTGGAGCGGCAATAAAAAACTAAAAAAAGACGAACTCGAAGAAAAGCTCACCATAAAAAAAGGCCAGATTGCCTCCGACGCCCTGCTCTTTGAAAATATCGCTAAAATCAAGAAACTCTATGCCGATAAAGGATACCTGCGCGCCGATCTTTCCTACCAGCTCCAGCCCACCCGCATACCGGGAAACGTGGACGTTAAATTCAGCATAAAAGAGGGCGGCAAGGTCCAGGTAAAAACCATCACTTTCCACGGGAATGCGGCCTTGACCGAAAGCAAGCTCAAGGGCGAGTTTAAGGTCAAGGAAAAACGCTGGTGGCGCAGCGGCGATTTTGATCCGGCTGTTTACCGCACGGCACTTGACACACTAATAATGTATTACAACGACCAGGGTTATCTGGACGCCGAAATCGGCCGCGACAGCGTCTGGTATGGCGAAAACCA